>NZ_FNOY01000069.1 GCF_900107165.1 Nitrosomonas halophila | reverse complement strand
TTTGCGTTCTTTTGAATATCGTGTCATTGTTTATTCCTTATCGCCCCCGAATATTAATTAAAAATTAGACACGACAACTATTCTGACACAGGGGGGCCGTGAAGAATTTCAAGTATAAGGATCCGAGCAAAAATGGCCTGACGGACCCGAAGCTTTATACGAAATGGGATTTAGAGGCCATCCGGAATAGCGATATCATATTTGCATACTTAGAAGATGCAAATCCTGGTGGATATGGTCTTTCGTTGGAGATAGGTTACGCTTCAGCACTTGGTAAGCATATAATATTCATTGATGAAAAATCCCCGTGCTCATACGAAGCTGGGCGTTATCTAAAGATTGTGCAACAAACATCGAATGTTGTTTTTAACTCGTTAGAAGAAGGTGTTAACTATTTAAAAGTACTATCGTGATTAGTTCCAACTCTTTGCCCATGCGCGTCTAATGATGTCGGCTAGTTCAGAAATTTCGTCTTCGGAAGCGAATGGTACTTGCGCCAGAATTACCCTCCCTTCGCCTGATAGCTTCGCAGCTAAGTGACCACGCCCGAGTAATCTTTCAGCGCCAGGTTCATCGAGAACAAGCATAGAGTTCTTTTTATCCGCAACCTTTAATACCAAACGGTTCGTTAGGTTTGCACGTAGCTGCATGGGCAAAGCATCTTTGTCCGGTCGTTGCGTAATAAGCACGAGGTTAATTCCTGCGGCCCTTGCCTTTACTCCCAAACGGCTTGCATTCAGATCAACAGCGTCTCGGTATTCATTAATCATCATCCAGTCTGCCAATTCATCGTGGAATAACCATATTCGAGGAAGTTGTTCAGATGGCGAAACCTTACGGTTGAAGTTGTCGAGCTTGGTAACGCCCGCTTCTGCAAGTAGCCGGTTTCTTCGCTCCATTTCAGCAACTAACTCTTCCAAAGCATGGATGGCTTCTTCTTGCTCGGTAATCAGATCGCCATCAAGGTGCGGCATATTGCGCAACCAGGGAAAATCAATACCCGCTTTGGGATCAATCATTCGAATGCGCGCCTTTTTCGGAGAATTTGTTGCACAAATATCCAAAAGAAGCGACTGCACCAGGACGCCTTTGCCGCTCCCTGTTTCACCGGCAATCAGCGTGTGAGGGCCGTGTGGTTGATGTCCTCCGAACTCATTGCCAACATTAAGGTATAGGATTTCGCCGTCTGCCTCTTTTGCACCTAGCAACAAACTGGTATTTGACTCAGATGCAGCTGCAGGAAGCTCTCGCCTTCGCCAGAGATCCTGTAAACGCAATATTGCCCGATGTGGTCGTTTTACCATTATGATAATTTCCATCGGAGCAGCCAGTACGTTGATAACATCAACCGCGTGCGAGGTCAGCAATTCCTGTCGCTTCTTCTCAACCTTGGGTACTGTAAGATCATCTGATCCTCTAAAACGCACAAGTGCAGCATTTGGCGTTAATCTTGAACCGATGAGTTCGGCAGTCATTTCATACCCGCGCAAAGCCCTCTGCAAAGCTTTGACAGTATTATCCAGCCAGGCTTTGGTGTCTTCGTCGTCTTCCTCAGATGCAGCACCGGCATTTACCCATTCGGCAAGCTGCCGCGATGGCCACATTTCTAACAGTTCATTTGGAATAGTAGACTTGGTATCTTCTGCCGTGAAGTCCTTTTGAGGTGATACGCTTTCTTCAGTTGCTAATTTACTCGAGCCTTCACGTCCTACTGGTCCGGACGCAGGGTCTTGTGGCTGAGTGACAGACTCAGATTTAGTCGTTATTTGTGGGGCCTCTGAAATTGTTCCTGTAGAAACAAGAGCGCCACTCCATGCGCCGCCTTCGGCTTTCGGTTGCTCTCCAGGGGTTTTATTTTTCTCGGCAAATGATCGGAATGATCCGGCGACACTGGTTTTGTCAAACACCTGTTGTACGCAGTGCGGCATACCTTTCAACGGCGTGACATCACCTGCATCGACATATTCATCATTGTCGTGAACGAAGACATGAGAAAAGCCTGCAAGCTGTATCGGTATCTTGTCCTGCCTAACTTCATCTGACCATTTGTGTAGATCCCCCCGGTCGTTCATAAGCGTAGGATCAAACGGCTCCATGCCTTCAATCATGAAATCACCTATACGGTTTAGCCAGATTTCACGATCTATACGTTTGTGATTTGGATCAAGGGCTCGCCCGAGGCGCGCAACAGTCTCTTCGAGTTGTTTTGCCGATTTCTTTGCCTGCGCTCTGTACCCACGAGAGCTGACAAATTTTGCTTCCGATATCGCCACTTTCAGAACCGGCTTACCATCGACAATACGAGGGGCAATAGCCATAATATCGGCGATTTGCTCCTCACGTTGCCCGAACCAGGATGCAAAATCATCGAGGAAATACCAGCCTATGGGCAAGTTTGAGTCTCCAAGCCCATTACGAATTTTCTCCATAGATAGAACAATGCCAAGCAACTCATTCGCATAATGACCATATCGGGCTGCGCGCATCACGACTTGACCGGAAAGCGTATTGGCTTGATCAATCAGTTGGTCGATGACTGAATCATCTTCTGCGGTGATTGCCGGATCGAGCCTTTCCAGCCGTTCTTTGAGAAGCACACGCAAGAGCTTGGGCTTAGATGTCGTTGATACAACAATATTGCGGTCTACTTGCCGGTCTCGTATATGGCGAATAACACGAACGCCATTGTTGCTCAGAAGACGGCGGTCTACCAACTCATCAAAGTTAACAACCCATTCACCAATCTTGTGCGTTTGGGTAAATACATTCCCAATATCTCCGTCACGGAAACTAACTTCACGAGCAGGGATGACATTGCCAGGTAGCGCGTTATCTCCTTCGAGGAATCCCTGTATGAGGTTGAGGTAACTCTGGCCTGAATGTGGCTGAACCGGACAAGTCAGGTATACCGATGTCGCTGTATCAGCTAAATCTATGGGACGGCGTCTAGACCAACGCGCCGGGACGTGATCCAGCAGTTCAGGATTTCTATCACCAGGAGCCCTTTTCCAAACCAGTTTTGCATTGCGAGCTACAACATCTTGAAGAACCACGAGGTCGGCAGCACGGTCAGTGTCGTCATCATGAATATTTGCGGTATCGAGAAAGCCAACACGAAGTCTTGAAAGAAAGTTCCTTGCAGACTCGCTGGCCAACACCGATCCGGATTCATCGTTTACTGTGACGTTCTGTTGCTCATAAATCCGCCTAATCCGCTTGGGGTCTGAATGCGTCAGCAGGAGATCGCATTGCAGTTCATTTTCTTGCTCGACTTTGCTTGATAGCTCTGAGGCTAACGCACTAGGTAAAGCTTTAGATTCCGCGTTGTATAGAACTACCGAGAAGTTACTGCGTTCGTGAGGAAGCAGATTAAGATATTGTTCCCCGACATTACCAAAGGCTTTGGCAGCTATACTGGGATCAACATCGAGTTCATCAACTCTATCCGAGCGTGTTCTTCGTAAAGGCGGCTCGGCGAGTGTGTATTCATATGATGTGTTTGCTGCTGAAAGTAGTATTGGCTGCTCGCGATCGAACCCAACACAGACTTCAGGGTAATAGTTCGCAACTAGTTCAAGCTGTACCTGGCTAAATAAAAGGTCAGCTCGGAAAATATCATCTTCGCCGGCATTGAGAACATCATTAATAAGTCGTGCTGCCTGACAAGCTTTAATATTTATCTCAGCAAGACGCAACGGATGCCACGGCGTGATGATTGCAGCAGGACTTCCAGCACCCACGTTCGCTACACCAAAACGCAAAAGCTCATGCCAAAGTTTTTCTCTTGCAAGATCGTTACTTGCGTGCTTTAGCAGAGAGGCAATTAATTCGTCATAGGCACTAATTTGCTTGATAAAAGCGTCTGAGGCGATTCCCGGGCCTTCAGCTTTAACCCAATCTCGAATGGCTTGCGAATAGACGGCCAGAAACCGCTCAAATGCTTCTCGTATAGTCTGTGTGCCTTGTGTGCCCAATATGCTAGACATTTCATCTAGTGCAGATAGGAATACTAAGCTTCTATCTCCACTACTTCTATTTGGTGCAACCAGCTTCCCATCATTTGTATTAGTTACGTCGCGGATCGTGTTAACGTCATTAAGCGCTATACGCTGAATACTACCTTTTGCACTAACAGATTGCCTTGTGATATCTGCCGTCGGTATTAAGGCGTGATTCTCATCCTGGTTTGCCACATTCAGCAAGTCATCAGGCATTGCTGTCGCAATAGTATCGACGGGCATTTCCCAGTGGAATATGAGCTTGGCCTTCGCACCTTCTGGATCGAGAACGGCTTCGAACTTGATAGATCGGGCCTCTTTAGAACCGGATGTTGTTTTGGCAAGATCGTCGTCGACCTGTGGAAAGTAGAATTCCATCAGCTTTCCGAAATCTAACTCGACCTTGTCTCCCAGAACTGTTTGCAGCCCTCTGTAACGGAAGGCGAAGTATCGTACAACCTTCGGATTTTTTCCTCGCCAGAAACTTTTCTCTCGGGCATTGGGGATGCGAATTGTCAGTTTCTTTTCTTTTAGCTCATCATCACTAACGCGGCGGCGCAAGCTGTCCAGGGTTTCTAGCAAACCAACCAGAAAATCTTGGTAGGTTTGCGGATTACGATAGATATAACGTTCCCATTTGCCAGACAGTTTTTTGTCTCGGGCCAAATGTTCACGGTGAGTTTCAAAGAATTCTTGTAGGTCGTCCGACGGGTCTTTTGGAAAATCGCTTGAAAGCAGTTCGCGTTCCTCATCTTCGAGCAGATCATCGAATTCATCATCAAAGAACTTGACCGTTACTTCCCCCAACGATATGGACGCGGTTCTTGTAAGCCCCTCGAAGAGATCAGAAATGGACCTCCAATCCAGGTCTACTAAGCCTTTTTGTGTATCGGACCAGTCATCAATACGCAAATCGGCATTAAGGAAGGTTTGTATCGCCTGCCGTTCTGGTTCTTCTAACCGATCAGCAATTTTTTCGAAATTAGTACGAAGCTGTTCGCGCGGAATTGGCTCGCCTTTCTCGGTTTCTTGAACAAGAAGGGGGCGAACTTTTCTATGAAGACCTTTAAATACTTTGTTCCATTCGCTAGTAGATTTACGTTTCCTTTCAGGTATGCGGTCAAAGTAACCTGAATATCGTGGAAGCCTTAGGCTAGGAAGGGCATTATCAATCGCTTTTTGGAGAGGCAGCCCCTTGGAATTGATTCCTTCCGCAATAGATAGAACAAAATCTGCGAATGTTTCAATGGTTCGTGCTGCATGGGATTGGTTTGCTGATTGAAGGGCAGTAAGCAAATGTTCGCGCTTGGGCGCTGATGCCAAACCGACCTGGACAATCCAGGCATCGTAGCAGGTTCTCAGTGTGTCGGTTTCTATTTTTGTGATCTTTTCAACGCTCTTATCGTTGCGCTGGAGTTCTTCTTGCGAAGCCGCAAAAAGTACTGCACGCGTGCTATCTGGTAGTCGGCAATGACGCCAATGTGTGATGGATTGATCGCTTCTCGTGTCCGCAGGAAGAGCATTTTCTGGATCGAATAAACTAGGTATCCTGACTGAAACAGTAGAATACGTATCTGAGTCGGCCAATACAGCTTGTGCAATAGAGCGCACAAGAGACGCTTCTAGCCCGAGCATGCAAAAGCGCATTGAGCCATCCGGCTCCTGATCTAGATAAACCTTTATGAAATCGAGCACGACCGCCGCGATGAGTTCGTTTCTTGTCATGTATTGCTCCTGAACGGGTTCTCAACGTAGGCACAATCATCAGAAAGGCGGCGTAGCAGCCCTAGCGTCCTTAAGCGCTGCTCCAGGCGCTGGGTATTCTGCATAAAGGCGTTTTGATCAGTCGGAAGAGTCCCGAAAGCTAGCTCTGCTTCGTTCGCGCCTATAACCAACCGGAATCGGTCATATAGTTTGGCTAGAAAACGGTGATATTCTTCACGACCTTCATCCACGACACACATGACAAGCGCCTTGAGCAAAGAATCGTCAGGAGAGTACCATGTGCCTGCGCCTCGGCGCGATACTGCTAACCCAATTTGTCTTCCCCATTCCATATGTACTTTGACAACGTGTTGTTGGTGACGCCTTTCAGCGTAGTCTCTAAGGGCTTCGAAGATCGTGTCCGGATCACCGGACGGCGGACCATCATCCGGCTGCCATTCATAGCGCTCAGTGAGATACTCGCGCACGGCTTCTGCGGGAGCCCTCGCTTGTAACGCGTCACGCCAGCGCTCGTCCTTTCTGGCAGATTCGATATATGCACGAACCGCGCGTGTAGATAACATCCGGTTAGCTCCGAAATTTTCCTTTGAGAGTTCGAACAGTGTTGTTCTGCGAGGCGAAGCTATTTCCAATACGAATTTTGGTTCGCTGGTATCGCCGACTTCTTCGTTAGCCCGTCTGAGCATGTAAAGAAGCATGTGCAAAGATGATAGGCGCATCAACGGATCGAGTAGAGCTTCGCCGGATAAATCCAAATTAAGTAGCCGAGTCCATGTTTCGGCCAGGTCTTCATACTCAGGACGCTTGGCAAAAGGTAGATACCCGATCGTACTTGATACCGGGTTCGAGTCGATCCTATAGCCCTCAGGCAGCAACGCACGAACTACGCGATTCCAGGTTTCATCTTGACGCAGCAATTTTTTAGAAATCATCTCTGCTATGTCTTTACCCTTGCTGCTACGATTGAGCATCAGGTAGAGCAATTCACCGCTTCTCGCGAAGAAGCGTCTGTCCGGACTTCCATTTACATTCGCCGGCAAGTCTGCATAGAGACAGTTAGGGCCATAAGGAAATAAAAAGTGGGACGTCCATCGACGTTGACGATGCGGTTCAATTGCAGTGCTTTGAAAAAACTCTACTACTCGGGAAAGACGAGTAAATGAGCCAAAACGTTCTTGAAGATATCCAAGGTCATCGTCGGAAGAAAATGACTCCAACCATGCCCGCCATCTCTCTGGATCAGATTGATGATTTTCCTCAACATACCGGATATGGGGGTTATTAAAGACTAATTGCCGCAGTGGTATTAGACGTGGAATGTAGTAAGTGAAGGATTCGTGTACTCCTTCATTACGGCTTTCGTTAAGAGCTTTTCCATCTGCATGCCTTGATTGAAAAATTGCAAGGAATTCCAGAAAAACAAGCCATGGTGTTTGGTCATTGTAAAGTCGGTGTCCCCAAATAGCCTCATCAACCCAAACATTAACATCGTTTCTGTATTTAGCAGGAGCCTCGAGACGTGTATTCATGACCCCACCCTGATACGAATATTGTCGGGATGGACCCGACCATGCTCATCCACAGTTAGCGCTTGTAAACTGACTTCATCGCTGGAAGGCTCCTCGCCGATGAGGTCGTCAAGCCTTTTGATTAACCTTAATTTAAAATCCAGGAAATCCTCATTACATTGGCGCGAGAAACTTGCGGGTAGACTGCCGCACGCTACGCGCAAAAGATATTCAAAATGAGTGAGCTGGAGCGTCAAGCTATCAACGATCCCATCATCTTCTGCGGCAGGGTCAACGATTTGCATGCATGGTGTTGCTTTGTCCGCTCCTATCGAAAAATTGAGGTAAGGGTCTCTTCGATGCTTGATTGTTGGTAGATCATAATTGAGGAGAGATGCTATCCGACCACGCCCATCTCCTCCAGAGGAAGCAAGATAAAGTTTCGTTCCATCGTCAATCATCATGCCGCAAAACGTTCTGTTAAGTCCTCGAACAAGGAGTTCTGTCGTCCGTGATACGTCCCCGCCATTTTCAAGCCCATCTATAAATTCCAAAAATTGGCCTGATGCTTGATATACAGTTAACCGCCAGGGATTAAGTACACTTTCGGTTGGCAGGGAAAAGAAGAGCCTTTGCCGTTGCCTAGAAAGTGCCCGCATAAATTCGTCGATATTTTCTCGGTCACCTTCAAGGTAATCACGTAAATATGGCTCATAGGCAGATGCGCCATAATAGTTATCCTTGGACACTAAATCTTTGTAGAGCTTTGAATCGCTATATGATCCATATATAAGCAAGTTATCGAATTTGTTGTCAGTTTCTCGCCCAATGCCAAAGGCTTCGAGTATATTGAATACTTGATATTGCTGCCTCTGGCGTTCAGGGAGGTTCATACCAAAAACATTTGCATAAGGATTAGTTAAGCGATAATCCTCTTTTTCTGCACGATTTTTTGCCGTTTGGCAGGTCAATAAAATCTGCCGACCCTGTCGGTCTCCCAAAAGAATATTCACACAAAGGAGAAGCAAATCCCGGATGGGGATATGCATACGGTTGGCCCGCGCAAGCTTCATCAGCTCTCCTAAACGCTTGCGAAATACCGAGCCATTGCTTCCATTGCGGAGCCGTTCCCGGTTTATACGAATAGGACAAGTCGTTGAACCATCACTATTCAACAGATTACAGCCGTCGCATTGTGACCATTGGGGATGTTCGGCAACTTGTTCAACGAGTTCCTGATAATGCTCGGAGGCGTCAAGGCGGCTAAGATTGTAGAGGTTTAGGTTAAGGGCATCGTCATTTGTTCGCTCCTCAACAAGCATCTCTTCCACAATTTTGAAT
Organism: Nitrosomonas halophila; assembly: GCF_900107165.1. Lineage (GTDB taxonomy): Bacteria > Pseudomonadota > Gammaproteobacteria > Burkholderiales > Nitrosomonadaceae > Nitrosomonas > Nitrosomonas halophila. The sequence goes on along the minus strand of NZ_FNOY01000069.1, from coordinate 5,344 downwards.
ATTCTATATTCATCTTCCCCTTGAATATCTGACCAATCACGCCAACTCGCAAGAAGTTGACCGTCATTGGCTGCGATAAGATACACATTAACTGTGCTTTTTCCGGCTACCGAACTGGCTAAGTTGATCAACAATCTATTCTTTTCTTCTAACGTAAGCTCGCTTAGATCTTTGACAATCGTTAACGCCTTTCCAGAGACAGGAAGCGTCAGCGAGACAATTTTTTTACCTGTATTCCAATGCTCAGGATCACCGCCGAAAGCGTCCCAGATTTGGCGGCAATGGAAGGTCTTGCCATCGCCAGCGGTCCCCGTGAGAATTATGTTGCGAGGTTCAAGTACCCCAAAGTTTTCTTGGACTTCTCTCAGTTTCGCCGGATTGATATGAATTGCAGGATCAATTCCATGCCGCTCGATCTCCGTTTGAATCAATTCGTCATACATGTTATCCCCGGCTGGGATGGGTCCATAATGACGCAGAAAGGAGATCAAGCCGTTTGACTGGCTCATGGGCATGAGCTCCGTGATTGATAGGATTGCCGAATAGATAAAATTTTTATTGAAGTTCTGATCGGTGAGGAGCTGCATCTGACTGACGATTTGTCTCTTCCATAAGACGGCATAATTATCACTTGTTTTTCTCCGTTATTCTCCGGCTTGTCTCCCGGCTGACGCAGTGGGAAGTCACTTTCTATGCTGATTTGATGGCGGGCTATAAATTTAGAAACTACCTACCTGATCATCCAGGCCGCAGAAAGATCTAAGGACGCTGCGAGCTTGCTCAATTCAGCGTATTGGCCTTTATTAATAGGGTTACGACAACCTGATGCTATTTTTTAGCCTCTTGAGCGTTTTAACGTAATGCCCCCTCGGTGACAATGCCACAACGTATACCATTTTGACACAAAATATGTGCCATAGTGATGGCGGAGGAAGCAAAAATCCAGACTGCTACCAGAATGGAGAACCTTAACCTATTAACCCAAATTTCCCATTAGAAGCGATTTCTAAGGGAAGCCATTAGAGTAAGCTATTAAAAACAAACATAATCTGGTAATTTATCGCCATTCTGTTACTGCATAGTTTTCTTTCGGAGGATTCGGATGGAATTTGAGCTTCGATTTACCGATAAAGAGATCACAGCCTGGGACGGCATGGGTTTGATGAAACGAATGCTGAATCGCACAGGATTCGATAGCGCAATGGAAGTATGCGATCTGCCGCAACCGGGGAGTAATCGAGGTTATTCTCCGACTCAACTGATTGTGCAATTCATGTTATCTGTCTGGTGTGGTGCGAACCGGTTTGAGCATTCTGAGGTGACTCGCCATGACCCTGTACTTCAGAAGTTATTTGGATTCAAGCGCATGGCGAATTTCAAAGCGATCATGCGATTCTTCAGGAAATTTGACCAGGCGACTACGATGCACGTATTTGGACGCTTGTATCGCTGGTTTTTCGGCAAACTTCAGCTTAACCATTTGACGCTGGATCTGGACTCAACGGTGATGACGCGCTACGGAGAACAGGAGGGTGCGGCACGGGGTTACAATCCACGCAAACCTGGGCGCTATTCTCACCATCCGTTGATGGCATTTATTGCCGATGCGCGCATGATAGCCAATCTTTGGCTGCGTCCTGGCAACAGCCATAGCGCCAATAACGCACTGGCTTTTCTGGACGACACGTTGGACAAGCTGGGTGGCAAGCAGGTAGCGTTATTGCGGGCGGATAGCGGTTTTAGCGATGCGGCCTTTTTGAATGATCTGGATCAGCGCAGCACCCATTATCTGATTGCATTGAAACTGAATCAGCCCCTGCAAAACGCATTGGTTGATCAAACTGGTTGGTGGGTTTTGGATGAAGGTATTGAAGTGATTGCCTTCGATTATCAGGCGCCATGCTGGGATAAGCCACGGCGGATTGTCGGCATTCGGCAAAAAATAGATGTGCGTCCCGATGCCAAAGGCAAGCAGCTATCACTGTTTGCAGATGATCCGGCACTTGCCTGCTATCGTTTCGGCGCATTGGTGACCGATTTAGACTTGTCCGCCGAAGAACTTTGGCGTCAAATGTCTTGGTATTCAATACTTTTTCATAGCAATATGCCGCTTGTGACAAACCACTGGCCTACCACGCTTTGAAATGGAATGCCTGTTGCTCCGGTGATACCATCGGTCATCGATCGCAAGACGCTTGAAAGATGGTGAGGGATGGACGCTTATCTTGATTACGATTACGAAATACCTTGTCTTGAGAGGTGACCGGACCTGTATTGTGACCTCCGGCCCCCATAGATTTGTCGTCTCCGACGGCCGTCAGGTACTACTACCCCCCAAGCCGCCTTAGGCGCGTCAAGCCAGTTGCAATGGTCCATCAGGAGCCGGTGCGAGTCTCAGTGCTGCATTCTTTGATGCTTTGCAGTGCAAAAACGCACTCCTCCCGGGAAGAGCCTACTGCTCACGGCAGATTCGTCAACCGTGAGCTAATCATGGATACTGATTCACTCTACAGAAACTCTCACGCTCTCCGCTATCAGTGCAAAACCCCAGCATCCTGTTCTCCGTCCCTCGCCGGCAACAGATGAACAAAGCGCCCCTTCGTTTCCGTGTAGTGTTTGAATTCCGGCACACCAAAAGTACGTTTCTTTTTGCTGACTCCTTTGGGCTTTATTGGTATTTCCGCCATCCAAACGCCGTGGATGGTTTCCAGCGACGCGGCCATTATATCCACGGCATAGGGTGAGGCGGCAATGGATCCGTAGCGCTCATAAATCTGTTCTACCTTGGATAATTTGTCCTTGCGCAATGACCATGCTTCCATCAATACAAAAATGAAATCAGCATCGTTAAAATCGGCGGCCAGCTTGATTAGCCTTGCCGAATCTTCCTTGGCCATTTCGTTATCAACCCGCAATACCACAGGAGTAATCGTGCTCGATGCAAAATTTCCGACATAAGCCGTGGCAATGAGATGCTCACCCCTCTCCAAAAGCTCACGAGCATTCCGGATAATGGGTTCGATGACTCTCATGTATGCGTCTGGAATAGTGTTCAATTTTTATCTTTCATATGAAGAAGGTTGAAGAATTATATGACGGCAATTATTACCATCAACAAATCATTTGATGACCACACGCCTTGCATTTTGGGCCGAACTTTTTCTCGGGCAATACCCTGCATTCGATAACATCCAAGTAACGCTCAACCAGGTTCGAACAGCATTCGTCATCCATCAACCGCACTTTGATCGCACGGCGCTTGCCTGTTTGGCGATTGTTGATCGCCACAAAACCATGCTTGGCAGTAGGCATGCCATTGTGTCTCAGCAGCCATGCCTGCAGGGAAAGCTGGGCGATGTCCGTATCATAAACGTGATAGGTATCGCGATTCTTGCCTTCCACCGGGATATGCAAACCATTTGCCAGCTGATAGACCTGGTCGGGGCGGCCTGTCACAGGGTATGGGCGATTCATTCGCAGATCCTTTTCGATCATCACCACCCTCCCCGCTTTCAGCTCGGCAGGCCGCCAATCGCGGGAAAACCTGCGCCAGCTCAGGAAGATCCAGCAAACGACAACGATTGCCAACGTAGCGGCTATTGATTCGAACATCGTTTTACTTGTTCACTTTTTTATCGAGTACTGCAAGCCACCAATCGAGACCGGCGCGCGCCAGCGAAACCAGCCAGGTCTGGTGCGCCATCACGCTTACCATGCAAGGCGAAAGCCGGTAATAGCCATACACAAACAGGCAGCCCATTTTCGATTGCAGCAGCACATCATCGCGCCATTTGCGCAAGGTTACGACTTCGATTGAATCGATGCCATAGATGCTGGATGCAATGAAACAGCGTTTGTCGATTGCCGCCCGTTGGCTTTCCATTGCAAAACGCTGATGCTCTAATGTACCCTCGGCTGCCTTCTTCCGGATGGGCAAAGGTAAAGCATCACCAAGATCGCGATCGAAAATGAGTTTCTGTTCACAATAAACAGCAGCGACGATATCGCTGATACTGTGATAGTGTTTTTTTCTACTCATGACATTACCAATCTACTGGTGTGGGTGAAAATAATATTGTTCCTGGGCGGCATCATGCGCCATGACGGCAGCAGCATCATTCCTCAACCAGTTCTGCCTGCATGGCGACAGCCTTTGCGTATCGTATCGAAAACAGCGCCTTGTTCAAGTGAAATGCTTCTCTTCTGATCCAGGCAAGCTTCTTTTCCGTGGCCTCGATGAGTGGCTTCTCCCATTCTTTGGCATAGCCAAATATTCTCGACAACGGATATATATGAGCGCCCTTGCCTTTCGGGATGTATTTCAACACCGGGCCAGACCCACCAGCTTTTGCCCCATACCATTTGAGCCCTGTCCACTCGATCCGCAAGTAATTGCCTTTCCGGTAGCACCGTAAACGCAAACCACTTTTATTCTTCCAGCCGGGGTTGCTGTTTTCGAACCGCATTACCTGTTCCCAGTAACGATCGACTATGTCGGATGCCATTGCTTCGAGTTCACCTATGCGTTTCTCGATTGATGCCGTAATCGCTTCAAGGCTTTCCATGCTCATATCCATTTTCCCAGTCACATGCCAGCGAATTGCTACTCTTACTTTGCAGCTTTCCTCTATCAAAAAGCTGCAGAAAATTTAATACTTGCTTGTTTTGGCAACTGGCCACAGAGTCCTTTATCAACAATAGCGCTTTATATTCATATACTTGGTAACAGGCAATCAAGCAGGCCAGCAGAATGCAACGCTACAGCAACAAAATTTATTCTAAACTTTCATCCAAAGCGTCCGATTAAAAATCGTTAGGGTCAATAGCAGGTCTTTGTATCGACTGCGAGCTATAAATCCCTGCATCCCGCAATCCCTAGAAGACGACGCAGCAATCGTTATCCTGCAACGTTGCAACAGCTAAAGAACCAACTATTACAAACTAGCACAGGCGCTCATGTTTTTTAGGATCAAAACCTGCACATTATGTGCGCGTTTCACGCCAAATTCTCGCAGGCCGTTCTGATACATTCCTTATGAACCCATTGACCTAGCGATCCATTCGCTCAAAGTACACTGAGATTACAGTAGCCATCCAGACCGAGTCGAAACTGAGGGGAAAATGATCATTTTGTTCACTCCAAGTACACAGCAGAAAAGATTGCTCGATTTCGCCGACGGGTTCATGCTCAAAACCGATGGAGGTTAAATTGAATATACTTGGTATCGACATTGGGTACTCGAATCTTAACCCAACTTCGTGACCCTATCTCAAACATCCCCAATTTTTCAACAAGTTAAAATTTTCAACTGGAGTCGGTTGGCACTACGGATTTTTTTCTGTC
>NZ_FNOY01000065.1 GCF_900107165.1 Nitrosomonas halophila | reverse complement strand
TCATCTTCTCAGAGATTGGGCGGGGTGCTCCACTATCACCGGCCATGGTCTTACAAAAGGCGCTTTCGGTTACCCACAAATTCTGCCGAGGAGCCCCTATTTCAAAGTGGGTGATATAGCTCAAACCAGCATATCAGGCCTGGAGAACACCCAATATATCGACAAGGTAGACGACAATCAGGAAAAGCATCAGGATGGCTTGGTGACTGTTGATAAAGAGGTCGACCGGATTTATCTGGCTGTCGGTAATCATCTTGTCATCCATGATGCTACTTTGCGGCGTCGTATCCGGATTACCTCCAAAGGCAATCGAACAGCTGTGGTCTGGAATCCTTGGGTAAAAATCTCGGCGGAGATGGCAGATTTGCAGGATGATGATTACCTGCGTTTTGTCTGTGTCGAGACCACCAACGCAGCCACCGATCGCGTCAGCATTCAGCCGGGTAGCGAGTACAGACTGGTGGCCAATTACCAAATCGAGCAGGATTGACGGATGGGGGACAAGTGATCATGCCGGGCTGCATCGGCTGCGAGTACCGTGACAGTTGGTTTACGGCTGTTCATGATCATCGAGTCCAAGTCAAAGTTTAGGGTTCTGGGAATTCTCCTTCACAATCTCCAGCCCGGCACCGCACTGCCAGCATAGCTGGAAGTTGTAGGGATTATCCTCGCCGCATGCCGGGCAGGTAAGTGTGCCGGATACTTGGGGCGTCTGCTCGTAGTCGATGATGACAGCCCGGCCGCGCTCAAAATCATGGTCGCGGATAATCCATATTTCTGGGTAAGCGTGCGTAAACGGGATATCGCCCACGCCTCCTTGTGCATAGACATTGAACAACCTGGCCGGGATATAGGCACTCTCCAGTAGATCCATGATGATATGCGCCTCGAGCAAGTGATTGGCGGTGTAGAGTTTTCGCATTTGATGCTACAGAAAAATGGTCCAGAAGTTAGTTTGCCGATTTGACCCGTTGTTCGAGTTCAGTCAACTGCCAGCGTACCGATACAAATCAGCAGATAGCTGATGATTTCAGAGAACGATCCTCAAAAATTATCCTAATTCGGATCTTGTCTCAAGGTATTCCGTATGATTTGATCGGCTTTGCACAAGAGGGCCTCGATATGCGGTTGGTAAAGTATGGCTATTGCACTGATCTGTCAATTGATCGGCTAGGAGGCTGTCCGAGAATAGCTGATCTACTGCGGACGAGCCTGACTGGCCGGATTTTCCGAGCCTTTTCGTTAAATAGAAGCACTATTCGCCTCAAATGATCGAAAAATCCCGCTCAGCCGGCTTCGCCCTCGCTACGATCGCTATTCTCGGACAGCCTCCTAGGAACGGAAAGTGATCTATTGCAAAATGGTCGAGTATGTCTGCCTCTGGTGCGGCTGGGTGCCTGGCCTTGGCGTTACTCAGTGATTGACTGTGAGCCAGCCGGTTGGATGGTTGCAGGTATCCATGGTGATGGCAAGCAGGTATTGTGACATGACGCCATTGCCCTGTAGCCGAAAACTGGGGCCGGGAGGGCAATCAGTGAGGTCGCAGTGGAGAAGCTCGGCTGCTGGTGACCCAGTGAGTGGCATCTTGGAGTGGTCGTGTGGAGGCTCCTGGATCGCTAAACAAAAAGAGGCATTCCCGCCCGGGAACACCTCACAAGGTCAATTATGGCTGAATATGGTTGCTATCAGGAAACTTCGCTGTCGGTTGTTTCTGTGACGATAGCCGCCGCTTTCATGCTGAGCCGGAGCCTGCCTTTGTCGTCAGCCTCGAGTACTTTGACGCGGACTGCCTGGCCTTCTTTGAGATGGTCAGACACATTCTCCACGCGCTCGTTGGCGATCTGGGAAATGTGCAGCAAGCCATCTTTTCCGGGCATGATGCTGACAATGGCACCAAAATCAAGTAGCTTGAGCACCAAGCCATCGTATATCTTACCGACTTCAACATCGGCGGTGATATCCTCAATGCGTTTTCTTGCTTGTTCACCGCCTTCACTGTTGACGCAGGCGATTGTTACCACGCCGTCATCGGTAATGTCGATAGTGGTGCCGGTTTCTTCGGTCAGCGCGCGAATGACTGCGCCACCCTTGCCAATGACATCACGGATTTTCTCGGGATTGATTTTAAACTTAATGATGCGTGGCGCATGCACCGAGATATTTTCCCGTGTGGCGGGCAGTGACTGTTTCATAATACCCAGGATATGCAGACGTCCTTCTTTGGCTTGCAGCAAGGCGACCTGCATGATCTCTTTGGTAATGCCCTGGATTTTTATATCCATTTGCAGCGCGGTAATGCCATTCTCGGTGCCGGCTACTTTGAAATCCATATCGCCGAGGTGATCTTCATCACCAAGAATGTCCGTGAGCACGGCAAAGCGATTGCCCTCCTTGATCAGTCCCATGGCGATCCCGGCAACATGCGCTTTCAGGGGAACGCCTGCATCCATGAGGGCCAGACACCCCCCGCACACGGAAGCCATGGAGCTCGAGCCATTCGATTCGGTTACTTCCGAAACAACGCGCATGGAATAGCCAAATTCTTCCACAGGCGGCAGTACTGCCACCAGGGCACGTTTGGCCAACCGGCCATGGCCAATCTCGCGTCGTTTGGGTGTGCCCACGCGACCGGTTTCACCGGTGGCGAACGGTGGCATATTGTAATGAAGCATGAAACGCTCGGTGTAATCCCCCTGCAAAGCATCGATTCTTTGCTCGTCCCGGGTTGTGCCCAGCGTGGCGACTACCAGCGCTTGTGTTTCACCGCGCGTAAACAGCGCCGAGCCATGCGTGCGTGGCAGTACGCCATGACGAATGGTGATCGGTCTGACTGTGCGGGTGCCGCGGCCGTCAATGCGCGATTCACCGTCCAGAATGCTGTTGCGAACAATCTTCGATTCGAGCTCGAAGCCGATTTCGCGGGCTGCCTGTTCGCTTGGTCCTTCCTCGGTTCCAACACCCAGTTCAGCGAACACGCGCTGCCAGGTTTCATTGATCGCTTCCGTTCTGGCGGCTTTGTGTTTCAGCGTGAACGCGTTGCGTAGATCGGCCTCCGCCAGTTGCGAGATTTTTTCGGCGAGTGCGTGATCTTTTTCTGCTGGCTGCCAATCCCAGGCTGTGACACCCGCTTCATCAGCCAATTCGTTGATTGCCTGAATGACCTGTTGCATTTGTTCGTGACCGAACATGACAGCACCCAGCATCACTTCTTCGGACAGTTCGCTGGCTTCCGATTCGACCATTAGAACCGCTTGCTCCGTCCCGGCCACAACAAGATTGAGCTGGGTTTCCTTGAGCTGACTGGTGGTCGGATTGAGAATGTATTCATTATTGATGTAACCCACTCGCGCGGCCCCGATAGGGCCGTCGAAAGGGACGCCGGAGAGCACCAGTGCGGCAGAGGTGCCAATCATGGCAGGTATGTCGGCATCTATTTCGGTATCGGAGGACAATACCATCGCGACAACCTGAACTTCGTTGTAAAAGCCATCGGGAAAAAGGGGGCGTATGGGCCGATCAATCAAACGGGAAGTCAGTGTTTCCTTTTCAGAAGGGCGTCCCTCGCGTTTGAAGAAACTGCCAGGGATGCGGCCTGCAGAATAAAATTTTTCCTGATAATCAACGGTAAGCGGTAGAAAATCCTGTCCAGGTCTGGTTTTCTTATCTCCCACTACGGTAACCAGCACAACCGTATCATCCATGGAAACCATGACCGCGCCATGTGCCTGCTTGGCAATTTCTCCAGTTTCAAGCGTAAGGGTATGGTGTCCGTAGGTTATGCTTTTTTTTATCGGTTTCAATTAACAATCCTTCTCTTTGTGATCAAATCATGCCTAGTATTCACTGCAAACAGTCGCATCTGGCCGTGGAAACAGGAGTGATTTCAAACTCATGCTGAATGAAAGTGAGGGATATGCCATGTTTCCGGGGTAATTGCTTCTATTGCATTTGCGGTTATTTACGGTTTGCTGTCCGGTAAATTCCCGCACTTTTGTTTGTTATTTTCTCAAACCAAGACGTTCGATCAACGCCTGATAGCCGTCACTGTTTTTTGATTTCAAATAATCCAGTAGTTTGCGCCGCCGGCTGACCATGCGCAGCAGGCCCCGACGGGAGTGATGGTCCTTGACATGCGCCTTGAAGTGACTGATCAAGTCGTTGATGCGAGTTGTCAGAAGTGCCACTTGCACTTCGGGAGAACCGGTGTCGCCAGCGGCTCTTTGGTAGTCGCGCACAACTTGTGCTTTTTGATCGGTGGTTACCGCCATATTGTTTTCTCCTGCTGAGTAATTAATTTACATGCTTCACAAAGCAGCGATTTTACTCTTTAATAAAAGACTTGTCCAAGTCAAATCAAGGCATTGGCGCCAGTGCACAGCGGCGATCATTTCTTGAAAATGAAGAACGATAAACTGTTTTTTTAACCGTGTTTTTTGTAATGGGCCGGTGATTTCTCTTTTCAAATTAACGTGGTGCTGCAATCCGGGTATGGCTATATAATTGAATGGCTTTGCTCGCAGGGGAACAAAACCGATATTCACAATGCCGAATGGCTAGTTTTTTTGCGAATTGACTGGTGAAGGATGACAGAAAAGGGGCGTCGCAGCCCCCTTGCAAATAACGCATGCATGGCATGCGGTTAACCTTGTTGACAATGCATTGGAGCGCTAGAATGCTAGCTTCAAATTATACCACTTAGGGCGATTTCGCATGACCCAAGTTTATTTTGACCACAATGCCACGACTGCTGTGGATGACGCAGTGCTGGAAGCGATGCTGCCCTATTTCAGGGAAAGTTATGGCAATGCTTCCAGTGGACATTCGCTGGGTCTTGCGGCCCGTCGGGCGGTGAATCTTGCGCGTGAGCAAGTGGCTCAGGCAGTGGGAGTCAAGCCTGCACAGGTTATCTTTACCAGTGGCGGGTCGGAGGCAAACAATCTATTTATCCGGGGTGTGGCGGAGAGTCTGAAGCCGGCTGCAGTGGTCATCAGTGCGATTGAACACCCTTGTATTCGCCGTCCCGCCGAGGAGCTGGCCAGAAAAAGAAGTGAGCAATGGCAGTTGCATCAATTGGCGGTCGACGCGTCGGGCGAAATCAATATGGCGGAAGTGGCAACTTTGCTGGCCGGAGTGAAGCCAGTCATGGTGTCGGCTATGCTGGCCAATAATGAGACGGGCGTGATTCAGGCGGTTGCGCCGATTGCTGACGTTGCCCGAGCCCATGGTGCCTGGATGCATACGGATGCTGTGCAGGCATTTGGCAAAATACCGGTGGATTTCAGGGAACTGGGCGTGCATGCAATGACCTTGTCTGCGCACAAAATATACGGACCCAAGGGGGCGGCGGCGCTCATTATTGACCCGCGCTTGCCGATCAAGCCGCTCATCTATGGGGGAGGACAAGAAGAGGGGTTGCGTTCGGGCACCGAGAATGTGCCGGCGATTGTTGGCTTTGGTGCCGCTTGCGAATTGGCCGTCTCCCGGGTGGAAGCGTTGGCAGCGCATACTGGCGCGTTACGGGAACACCTGGAGCAAGGGCTGCTGGCGATGGGGGCAACGGTATTCGGGCAGGGTGCGGCACGTTTGCCGAATACCTGCTACTTCGCGTTGCCCGGTATCGAGGGAGATACCCTGGTGGTTCGTCTGGATAAAGCCGGTTTTGCGGTGGCGAGTGGTGCGGCCTGCTCCAGTGCCACACCCGGTAAAAGTCACGTGCTGGAAGCCATGCATGTGACACCTGTATTGGCCCGCTGTGCGGTACGAGTGAGCTTTGGCGCGGGCAATACCATTGCCGAAGTCGATGCTTTTCTGGCGACAGTCCAGCGTGTGGTCGATCAATTGAAAAGCATGAGCGTAGTATTAGGCGCATGAGTGCTCGGCGGAATCCGAGCGATAAAACGATAACCGGGCATATCCATGATCAAGCAAGGCAGTCAATTTCCCAGTAAAGCGATTATCCTCAGTGCGGGGCAAGGCAGGCGATTGTTGCCGCTCACTGAAAATACGCCTAAATGTTTGTTGCCGGTAGCGGGCAGGCCAGTCATCGCCTGGCAGATCGATGCGTTGCTGGCTGCCGGTATCAGGGAAATTGTCGTGGTCGCTGGTTTTCAGAGTTGTCAGGTCGAAGCGCTGCTAGCCGAGCGATATCGTGAGCAGGTCAGCATCAGGGTGTTGTTCAACCCTTTTTATGAGGTGGCAGACAATTTGGCGAGTTGCTGGATTGCACGCCAGGAAATGGATGCCGATTTTTTGTTGCTCAATGGTGATACACTGTTGACTGAAGATCTGCTGGCAAGCGTATTGCGGGCGCGAGCTGCACCAATTATGCTGTGTGTCGATTTCAAGACAGTTTATGACGAAGATGATATGAAAGTGCAACTCGATGCACAGAGACAAATCAGGCAAATCAGCAAAAAATTATCGGCTGATGAAACAGATGCTGAATCGATTGGCTTGATTTATTTTCGTGGGCAGGGTGTTCAGCTTTTTCGTCAGGCTGTGGAGCAGGCATTACGCGATGCCCGCAATCTTGGGTCATGGTATCTGGCAATTATCGATGGGCTGGCAAAAGAAGTTGGCGGGGTCTGCAGTCAATCGGTAGCCGGTTTTCTCTGGTGCGAAATCGATTATATTCACGATTTGCACAAGGCGGAAAAGTACTTTGGGTCGCTTGCTGGGGGGTATCATCGGCAGAAAGCGTGATCGATGAGCACCTATCTGGTCAAGTGGTATGAATGCCTAACGATCGAAGTCCTGTATGAGTCTGCAGATTTTTAATGACACCATGCGCAAATTTGGCGCGCCTGAGACCATCATACATCAGTACGCGCATTGGAGTGTGCAACTGCGACCGGCTCAGCTTACCTTGGGTGCGCTGGTGCTGGTTGCGCATGAGCCGGTGCACGCCTTTTCCGCATTAAGTCCAGAAAGTTTTGTAGAGCTGCAGGAAATAACCGGGCAGATCGAGTCGGCCTTGAACCAAGCATTCCAGTACGACAAGGTGAATTATCTGATGCTGATGATGGTCGATCCGGACGTTCATTTCCACGTGATCCCTCGTTATGCGCAGCCTCGGCTGTTTGATGGCAAGACTTTTTTTGATGCTGGGTGGCCAAGTGTGCCGGATTTCAGTAAAACCAATGTGACAGATTCAGCTGCAAATCAGCGAATTATCGAACACTTGGTCGCGTACTGGCGCTGTTAGGAGCAAGTTGATGGCAGGCAACTCGGATACAGTTGAAAGTTTCCCATTGTATGAGGCACGTGCACTGGTGCGTGACCTGATGACTCCGAATCCCTGGATTTATTGGACGGATTTCCTTTTCCATATCGCGCTCGGCTGGAGCGCACTGGCCATCATGTTGCATACGTCCTGGTGGTCGATCTGGCAGGTTTGCGCCTATTTTGTAGCAGTGATTGCTTTTTACCGGGCTGCAATTTTTATTCATGAACTCGCGCATCTTGCGCGCGGCACGTTCAAGTTCTTCCGCGTCGTTTGGAATATGACTTGTGGCATCCCGTTCATGATCCCTTCGTTTACCTACGATGGTGTGCATCATGAGCATCACAAACCTGGGGTGTATGGAACAGCTGAGGATGGGGAGTATCTCCCATTTGCCAGGCAACGGCCAGCGGCAATGGTGGGGTACGTGCTGCTGTCAGTGATCCTGCCGCTGTTGCTGGTGATGCGTTTTTTAGTGCTGACACCGTTGTCTTATCTAATTCCGGCGCTGAGAAAAGTGGTATGGGAACGTGCTTCTTCGTTGACCATCAATCCGGCTTATATCCGTAGCCATGATGCCATTCGCAATGATCATGATTGGCGCATACAGGAATTTGCGACTTTCTTGTTTGTCTGGGTGGTCATCGTCAGCGTGATATTTGATACTCTGCCCTATCAGCTGCTGTTGGCCTGGTATGCCATTGCAGTGACAGTCTTTATCCTCAATGCCCTGCGAACATTGGCAGCGCATGCTTATCGCCATTCAGGCGCGCACAGTTTGACACTGGTCGAGCAATATCTTGATTCCATCAACATTCCCGGAAACTGGTTCACTTCCTTGTGGGCGCCGGTGGGATTACGTTACCATGCCACACATCATCTTTTCATGAGCTTGCCCTATCACAATCTGGGTGAGGCGCAAAGGCGGCTTTCGCAGCAGCTGGGTGATCACTGCTTGATCTCGCTGACCAGCCGAAAGGGGTTGTGGGACGCGCTGAAGCGCATCTGGCTAGAGGCCGCGGCTACTAAGCCGGTTAAAGGGGCTAAAGAATAACTCAAATGCAATATCCGAGTTGCCATGATCAGAATTTCATCCACCTACTTCCCGATTTCGACAAACGATTCGAGCGATTATGCTGAAAAGAATCGGTGTTATGCGCTAGCTTTGCCGGGTCTGTACGCGGCGCCGACCCTATTTTGATTCAGCCGAATCCGGGGAGTATTCGTGAATGAAAAACAGAAACTGACGCGTTTGGTGTTGTTGCGTCATGGGCAAAGTATCTGGAATCGTGATAGGCATTTCACTGGCTGGAGCAATGTCGCGCTCAGCCCGGCTGGCGAGGAGGAAGCGAGGGCCGCTGGGCAATTGCTCAAGCAGGCGGGGTTCACTTTTGATGCTTGTCTGACCTCGGGGTTGAGGCGTGCCCAAGATACCCTTGCGCTCGCATTATCCACCATGGGCCAGCAAAATCTGCCCGTGTATCGCAGTTGGCGTTTGAATGAGCGCCATTATGGCGCACTGGAAGGTATGCAGCGTTGGGCGGCTATACGCAGGTTTGGTCTCTGGTCAATCGTGAGTTGCCAGATTCGTTTCAATGCCAGCCCGCCTTGTTTGGCATTGGATGACCTGCGGGCACCGGTAAACCAACCATGCTATGCCTCGGTTGACCGCTCTCAATTGCCCCTCGGGGAGAGCATGCAGCATACCTTGGAGCGAGTATTGCCGTTATGGCAAAATAGGATTGTTCCGGAGATTCGGGCTGGCAAGCGTCTGCTGATCGTTTCGCATAAAAATCTACTAAAAACGCTGGTGATGCAATTGGAGGGCTTGACGGGTTTGCAGGTCATGCGCCTGTCGATAGCGACAGGCCGGCCGCTTTGTTACGAGCTTGATGCTTCGCTCAGACCGGTAAGACGTTACTATCTGTCGGCCCTGAATGATGGAGCGCGTAAAGCCGCAGTCTAGTACTCCGTTCCGTCAATTGGCTTACAAATGAAATCGATGGATTCGCCTGTCAGACTAGGAGGCTGTCCGAGAATAGACTGATCTACTGCGGACGAGCCTGATTGGCCGGATTTTGCGATCCTTTTCGTTAAATAGAACGACTATTCGCCTCAAATGATCGAAAAATCCAACTCAACCAGCCTCGCCCTCGCTATGATCGCTATTCTCGGACAGCCTCCTAGGCGCAAACCGCAGTCATAGCCGTAGCTATGGCGAGGATTTGCAACAACGCATGACAGGCGAAGACGCGATTTCATGTAAGCGGTTTGGCGGAACGGAGTACTAGAGAAAAGCGCGACAGGCTGCGGCATCGGAATGCTGTCGCATTTCTTGGCCTGCATCCTGGCCCTATTTCGCGCATAAGCCTGGAAATCCCGCTTGGTCGGGGTGAACTGTGCGATTCGGCGCATACGGCTGCCACTACTCATTGGATGGGTATGAAAGCAACGATTTTTTTGTGATAACAACCAGTTGCACAGGATAACGATCAACCGGGATTTTCAGGGCCGATTGGCAGCCGATAAATTATTTGTTTTTATCCGCCTGCTTGACCTGGTCAACGATACCGGTCAGGACACCGCTGGCAATTTTGTGCAGCAGATCTGCCGTGATTTGCGTGAGTTGGGCGCCTGCCTCCAGTTGCGCGCGGCCAGTTGAAGCCATTTGATGCGCAAAAACGGCGAGTGTGTCCTTAAGTTGCGCACCCACAGCCGTACCGTTGCGTTCTGCATGTTGGTAAAGATCTTGTAGTGTTTCGGCAATCAGGCCTTGGGCGGCGGTTGCGGCCTGTTTCAGAGTGTCCATAAACAGGCTTTCCAGGCTTTCGAGATCGGCCCGTGTTTTTGCCAGCTCACTGTGCGAGAATTGCTTGGCTTTGCTGGCCGCTTCTTCCAAGGCCAGTTTCGAGGCGCCGGCGAGTTGCGCAAACGCGGCATCCAAGCCTGCCACTGCTTGGATGATTTGTGTTTGTGCAGCCTGTGATTGTTCCGAAGCATGTGACAATTCATGCTGAGCGCCTTCGTGCGCGCCTTCCATGACAGCCGCGGCAATCCGCACCAGCGATTCAGGGTCCAGTCCATTGGCATGCATGGCCTTGAGTGTCAGATTTCTAACCGTTTTCTCGATATCACCGCCATGCGCAACAGCTTCTCTGATTTCCGCAGTCAGCTGGGCGATATCGTCATTGGCGTGAGTTGCGCCAGGATTGTCATTTTGCATTTTCTGAATTCTCCGCTTGTGATTGGTGCGATACGGGCATTGTGCGCCTCATGTGGTCAGGCGGTCAAGGCCGCCCATATAGGAACGTAAAACCTCTGGAATGGTGATGCTGCCATCTTCATTCTGGTAATTTTCCAATAGGGCTACCAGTGTTCTTCCGACAGCCAATCCCGAGCCATTGAGAGTGTGCAGCAACTCCGGCTTGCCTTGTTCACTACGAAAACGTGCCTGCATGCGCCGCGACTGAAATGCCTCACAGTTGCTGCAAGAAGAAATCTCTCGGTAGGCGTTTTGAGCGGGCAGCCACACTTCAATATCATAAGTCTTGGCTGCAGCAAACCCCATGTCTCCTGTGCATAACAACATGACCCGGTAAGGTAGCTCTAATTTCTTGAGAATGTTTTCAGCATGGCCGACCAGCGATTCCAGTGCCTCGTAGGAGTATGCCGGGTGGGCGATCTGTACCAGTTCCACCTTGTCAAATTGATGCTGACGGATCAGTCCGCGGGTATCTTTGCCATAGCTGCCTGCCTCGGAGCGGAAACAGGGGGTATGCGCCACAAATTTGAGCGGAAGTTGCTCAAGAGGGACAATCGAGTTGCGTACCATATTGGTGAGCGGGACCTCGGCAGTGGGAATGAGGTGCAGATTTGGGGCTTGGGCCAGGGCGGCAGACTCTTCTGGGGAACTGGTCTGAATGGAAAACAGGTCGGCCTCGAATTTTGGCAATTGACCGGTTCCGCGCAGGCACTCCGAATTGACCAGGTAAGGCACATAGATCTCGTTGTAGCCATGTTCCTGGATATGCGTATCCAGCATAAATTGCGCCAGGGCACGATGAAGCCGGGCAAGATTGCCTTTTAAAACGCTGAAGCGAGCGCCGCTTAGTTTGGCAGCAGTTTCAAAGTCGATGAGTTGAAGATGCTCGCCGATGTCGGCATGATCCCTAATAGAGAAATCGAAAACTCTCGGTGATCCCCAGCGACGTAATTCGGGATTGTCGACCTCGCTTTTGCCTGCGGGAACACTTTCATGTGGTAAATTCGGTACTTCCATCAATAACTGCTGCAGCGCTGCCTGGATGATCTCAAGTTCATTTTCCGCTTGTTTTAATTCGTCACCGAGATTGGCCACCTCCGCCATAATTGAGCTGGTATCTTCTCCGCGTTGTTTGGCAATACCGATTTGTTTGGAAATTGCATTCCGTTTTGCTTGCAATGATTGAGTAAGTGTCTGTATCGATTTGCGCTTTGTTTCCAGAGAATTAAAATCTTCAGCAGGGAATGCATAGCCTCTTTGGGCAAGACGTGCGTTAATATTATTTAGATGTGTGCGTAGTTGTTGGATATCAAGCATGTGGGCTCCAAGAATCAGGAACTGATGAGTTTGTCAGCAGGGCTGAGGAAAAGCTATGCAATCTATGTTGATCGGGCAGATTGATTCATGGCGGCGATTCGTGCCCGGATACATCGGCGCGCAAATTTCGGCTACCAATACGCACGTTAGTGTGATGGACATTGGGCCGTCACTGGGAAATGCTGTAGCATGTTTTATCCTCTGCTTCCTGAAATATACGAGATTCTATCTCTAACTGGCGATGCACGGCATTAAACCTGTCTCGAATGCGATCTAGCAAGGTGCGTCGATGCGCCGCCTAATCATCATATCGGCATAACGAGAACAGCTTGTGGCCCTGTTGCTGTAGCCGTTTGCTTCCACCGATTGTGGGCAGGTCCACTACGAGGCAGCATTCAATGACTGTGCCATTCATCTCCTCAATCAGCTTGATTGCGGCTTCCATGGTGCCGCCAGTCGCGATCAGATCGTCGATTAACAATACGCGATCGTTTTTTTCAATCGCATCCACGTGTATTTCTATCCGATCACGCCCGTATTCCAGCTGGTAATCGCAACCTATCGTGTCAGCAGGCAGCTTGCCCGGCTTGCGAACCGGAACAAATCCCGCTCCCAATGCATAGGCGACAGGTGCGGCGATAATGAAACCTCGGGACTCGATACCGACGACTTTATTGATTTTTTCGGAGCGATAACGCTCGGTAATTTGATCAATGGTTGTGCGCAGTCCGGTAGGATCCTTCAGTAGCGTAGTGATATCACGGAACATGATCCCTTCGCGAGGGTAATGGGCAATGGTGCGAATAAGCGATTTGATGGGCATTGAAGCAAGTTTGCAAATTAAAAGAAAAGTCGCCCACTATTGGGCTTGCTGGGAATGTTGAGGTTAGAAAAATAGCTCCCGTGATCAGACCTATGTTGGTTGGCTGCGATCAACGGTAGCTCAAGTGTAGCCCTATGCACAATGCTCAGCCAGATTCGGGCCATGATTTGTCGTCAGTTTTGCCGGGTGCCCAAATGTATTCTGCCCTGGTGTAGTGATGAATGACACCTCCTGTCATGTCTTCTGCCATAAGCAATAAGCCCGGTCGATGATGCATGCGCTGCATGGCGCATTGATATGCCGCTTGCCGGAAAAAGTTTGGAACAGACTCAAGCATGCCGATGATACAGGCCAATCAATTCGGCATGGGCAATCACATGACCCTCCATGGCTTTTTCCAGTTCGGTTTTTGTGGGTTCGTTCAAATCGGGGAGTAGGGTGTCCAGTGCATAGAGCTTATGGAAATACCGGTGAGTGCCAGTCGGTGGGCAAGGACCGCCATAGCCTGTGCGTTTCCAGTCGTTGACGCCCTGCAGACAGCCTGTGGGCAATGCATCGGCTGTGACGTTCTCGGGCAATTCGCTCGCAGTTGGGGGGATATTGTAGAGTATCCAGTGTACCCAGGTCATTTTGGGTGCTGCAGGATCAGGTGCGTCTGGATCATCGACGATTAAAACCAGGCTTTGGGTGTTCGCTGGCATATCCGTCCAGGCAAGCGCAGGTGATATATCCTGGCCATCACATGTGTGGCGAGCAGGAATGTCACCCTGATTGTTAAAAGAGGGTGAAATGAGAGTGAAAGTCATAATTTCCTCCTTGTGACACTCTTAATGCTGGCAAGAATCGCTCCTGCGCTAGTCTACATGGGTTTGATGGTTAGCGCTATGCATGTGTGGAGGTATGCTGGAATTGGCCGGCAGGAAGCATGAGGCGCCAGGGTCACAAATGTGAGGGGGGAAATGCTCTGGCACGGAGAGCAGGGTAAGGGCTGAAATGCTGCAGTAGATTGCAGAAACGAAAGTTTATTGAGTCTGTTCGTTTTGTGCTTTACGGTTAGCATGCAGTCTGACAGGCAGTCATTGACTGCATGCTATCGGGTACAGGCGTGCTACGCCTTTTGGTTTGGGTCTGACAAGTGTGACTTAGCTTTGGGATTCTTTGGACAGTTCTTTCTCTGCATTTTTCTTGCGCATGAAGAAGAACGCCAATCCACCCACAGCAGCGACAATGAATATCATTTCCAGCATGCCCAGACCGGAGCCGTGATTGCCATGGCCGCCACCACCTACATGTAACGGGACGCGCACGGCTGTTTTGACATTACCCGCGTTATCTTCGGTTTCCAGCAGAACGAAATATTGGCCAAGATGTTCGAGTTCAGTGGCTACTACGATAATGCCTGATAGATACTGCTCAGCAGGCATGTAGAGTACTTCGTGCTCCCCATGTTCGCTGCCTTCGTGTCCTTCCATGACAACACGAACTGCGATCGGGATTTCGCGGGTATCGAGATCAGAAATCTCGATCGTCATATTGATTTTTCCTGCATCGGGTACATGATTGCAGAAAGAATGCATCGGAGGAATATCGCCTTCGGGTACTTCATAAACGCTCACGGTAACAGGAAAATCTCCGGTTTCGATTTTGCAGCCCCCGGCATCGTGATGGCCTTCATGTGCGAGCATTAACTGAGCAGATAATGGTAATGACATCAAAAACATTGATACTGCAATACATAACCATGCAATGCTTTGCGAAGCTTTTTTCATAATTTCTAGTTTCTCCACTTTTTAAGTCTTAGGTTTCAGCCGTAGCCAATGTGTGATAAGGCAGGGTGCATCGGAAAAAGAGTTGCCACATTTGCTTTGACTACGCGCAATTGCATGGCGAGCGTAAATGTTCCACATAGTATCTCGTGAATTCGATATAAATGCCAAATTACACGTTTCTAGCTCTGCACTCATTCTGCCCGCTTTTTCTCAGCTTTCCTTTCCTGTCTTGATGAATTTGTTGCAATCACTTCAACCAGGCTTTTTGCTATTTTGGATGGTTCGCGATTGTATAACAAAAAAACCATGATGGGATATAAACCATGTGGATAAAATCATACACTTTCATGGATGCTGTCCGGTATCGGGCGAAGCGTCACTTATCTTTATTTATCAGAATATTATTGGCGGACCCAAAAAAATATAAGGCTTGTCTTTCCAAAAATCCTTCAAAAATACTTGACCCGTTTTTTTAAATCAGCTAGAAGAAAACTTCACCCCAATATCACGTCGTCAATGTTGGCATTGGGGTGGGAGAGAGAAAAGATTTAACTAGCTCTCATAAGACTGCTCAATAGTGAATAAGTTCACTGATGGGTATTGGATGGCTAGTTATGTCATATAACCATGTTTTTCTGGGACGGGGCCAAGTGGCTGCTTGTTCCAGAAAAAATAAACTATTTCAATTTCTTATTGAGAAAGGTATAAACTAATGAAAAAGCAGATAGCGGGTCTAGTGGCGCTAGGTTTCGCCTGCGCTACAGCAAATGTATCCGCCCAGGGAGACAGCGTACTTAGAATGAAAGTCGAAGCCTTGGAGGCGAAAGTTGCTGAGCTTGAAGGGCATTCGGAAGGTGGGCATGCGTCCGATGGTCATAATAAATTTCATGGTGGAGTTACCCTGAAGCAGGATACTTTCTTCGGCTTCCAGACCATTTTGGATGCGGGCTATGAAATTACCGACAATATCGATTTTACCTTCTATTCCTGGTTGTGGACCAATCCCAATTTTGGGCGTAGCAGCGTGGTGTCCGGGCCGGATGGTGATGTCGTCAACTCCGGCGGCAATGGCTTGTGGACGGAGTTTGGCATCGGTCTGAATTTCAGGTTCCTCGACAATGCGTTAAGTATCAATCCCAATATCGGTATGCTGAACGGCTCGTTGCTGTCCTCCGAGATTGTCGGCAAGGATATCCGTGCCGGTGAAGGGGTTGTGCCCAACCTTGTTGTCAATTATGACGATGACTATTTCACGGCAAACCTCTATGTGGCCTACTATCTGGCTACGCGCGGCCCGCGTGCGCGGGACTTTCTGCACAACTGGATCAATGTCGGGGTGAAGCCTGCCTTGTTTGATATGGGCGGAGTGCTGCCAATCAATTCAGTCGGTATCCATTGGGAACACCTTTGGGCGGCCAAGAATCGTATCGATAGCAGCCTGGAAGGCGTTGTGTATAACTGGGTAGGCCCTTATGTCGAGTTTGGTTTGCCAAAAAACCTTGCTTTGCGTTTTGCTGGCGGATTCGATGTGAAGGGTGATGTGTCCAGCAACTTCTATCAAGCCAGCATCAAGCTTGATTTTTAATATAAAAACAATAAGGAACGTCTTGGCTTTCGATGCTGTGTAATGAAAGCAAGGCGTTCCACTCCTTAAATTTCTTGACACTGAATATGTTGAGGAAGTAGGCTTACAAAGAAAGTGGTTTTTTGCTGGCTGCCCGGTTGGACCGGGTGGCCGGTTGTGTATTTTTTAACTAGATAGCAAAACGATAACGCTTGAAAAGGAGAGAGACATGCATGCCAGGCATTGGCTGAAAGGTATAATGCTAGCGGGAGGGCTGTTGCTAGCAGGGATGGTACAGGCGAACATCTCG
>NZ_FNOY01000048.1 GCF_900107165.1 Nitrosomonas halophila | reverse complement strand
TCGGGGATATTTTATGGCAGCAGGATGTGAAGCGAGCACACCAGGCAAATGCGCGCGATTCGAAGTATCGACGAACGGCCTGACTCGCTCTCCAAGCACAAGAAAAATCGCCTGACTGCAAGCAATCAGCGGTGACTGCTGGGCAAAATTCGGGGTTTCCAGGCAACATTTCCCAAAATCGGCAACGGATGTGTTTCTGAATGCATCATTTTGCTGCGTTTTAGTCAACGTGATTAAAAATTAGGCAGAGCGATGGTGGAAAATGAAGTTCTCGGGCAGACACTAAGTAAGTGCCATTCGGGTCAAGTCTTTCTATAACGCAAATACAGGGCCACAAGCACGGGGACCAAATCAAACACTCTGATCGCCGCCAGCAAATCGCTTTGCATGACAAAAAACTGACCCTATTGGCCGTTGCACGCGTTCTGGCAGCAAACACCAACACTTTACAATAAGAAGAAAAGGGCTAGAATGGCAATGCGGATTTGACTATGAAACAGAGGTAGAAAAATCCCGCAATTGTCAAGAGATAAGCTTAGTCGTTATTGTATTTTTGTTTAACAGGATACGAGGAGGGGCTATGAATTATCGTCACAAAAAGTTCTCGCGCCGTGAGTTAATCAAGTTTATGGCCTTTGGTGCCACCACGCCCTTTATCTGGGGATTAACAAACAAGACCGAAGCAGCCAAAGCATCCAAAGCGCAAGTGAAGTATCAAGATGAGCCAAAAGGAAATGAAAAATGCAGCAACTGCATACATTTCATTCCAGGAGAAACACAAGATGCTAATGGTGAATGTAAAGTTGTACAAGGCAGTGTCAGCCCTCAAGGCTGGTGTACCGCATTTGCTCCAGAATCATAACTGTGTAACGAAGAAATAGCTAACAGGGTATCTCATGAGCTACCCTGGAGGCAAGCAAGAAGCAAGAGGTCAAGTCAAACACTTTGATCACCGCCAGCAAATCGCATTGCATGACAAAACCGGTGCACAAGTGCACCCTACCCTGTCGCAGCAGAAATGTGCGTTTTTCTCCGGTGATTTGGAGCGCAGTTCATGGCGCGAAACCCAACGGGCTGCATCCAATTGGTCAGTTTTATGGTGCACAAGTGCACCCGCTTTGTCGTTGCGGGCGGCTTGAGCGGTGTGGCAATCTGGCTGATGTTTGAATCAAATTGCCGCCTATGCTCGGCTGGCGAGTTTGGCGTTCAGCAGTTCCAGTACGCCGCCCGCTTCGGTGTGGCGAATGCGGGTGACTCCACCATAACTGATCTTGATTCGATAGAGCCCGGCTGGCGGGGCCGATATTGTCTGTGCGACGATGGCACGAATGACGCCCGCATGCGCGACAATCAGGCAGTGCTGGTCGCGGTATTTTTCCACGGTGTCGGCATAGGCCGAAGTGACGCGCTTGATGAAATCCGCGAGCACCTCCGCGCCCTGGGGCCGTTGATTGACCGGGTCGTTCACAAACGCGCGGTATTCATGGGCGCGATCGATTTTGACTTCATCATGCCGCAACCCTTCCCATGCGCCAAACCCGACTTCCTTGAAGCGCGGCTCGATCGCGACCGGTATGCCGTAGCGCTCACCCAATCTATGCGCGAACATTTGGCAGCGTTGCAGCGGAGAAGTCATGATTTGCGTCCATGGGTGATCATCACCGACTGCTTCCCACATCTGGGTCCAGCCTTTCTCAGTCAGCGGGTCGTCGATATTGTGACCACGATAACGGCGTCCGCCCACTGGCTCGCCGTGGCGAATCAGGTCCACGATAGTTTCTGTCATCGGTCAAAGCAGGATAGTGTCATTTCGGGAGCCGTAGTTTATCCGATCTGGCTGCAAGATGGGGCATGCGGCCATGTAACCGGCATCCAGGCCAGTACCCGGCCCGAATAAAGCCATTTAGGGGGTGTATTTCTGGCCGTTGGATCAGGTGACAATACCCGACAATGTTTGATTGACTCATGATCCTGACAGGTTGACCGGATCCATACGGATCAGCACAATCACCTTGCTACATCCAGCATGCCGCCTCGCCCGGCATCATGGGTGCTGCTGTCCAGCACACCTGAACAGCCCCCTTTTTTTGATCTCGCATGGAGCCAGCAATGACAGAATCAGTTCTAAAAATTGGTTTGCCAACCAACCTGACACGCGGACTCAAACCGAACTGGAATCCCCGCACCGGGCATCTGAACATTCTCTATCCGCCTCACAAGCAGCCGATCCAGCCCACGACCGTGGAACCGGTTGCCAATCGCGGCAGCTGGTCGTTCCCCGAAATCAGCCTACATGAGAGCGCGCGGAGCCTGCTGGATGCGTTGATTCCCTACAAAGTGGTCAGTGCGGCCAGCGAGATGGATGCGCCCCTCATCGGTGCAGGCGCCTTGCTGATCGGCGCGGCGGGCAGCGAGGCCTCGATCAAGCAATTATCCGCCACACTCGGTGTCGACTTGAGCAAACCCGATTTCCGCTATGCACTGGTCAAATTGACCCGCCTGGACGGCATCAATACCCATGCTTCCGCTGCCAGCGGCATTCTCGTCCATGCCCGCCCCCGCCGGCCAGATCCTGCATACGGACTGAGCGAGGCGTTCATCAGTGCCTCCACAAAATTGTGCCATGCCGGACGCAGCCGTTTGCAGGATTACGGCAACCGTTTGCGCAAGGAAGACGCCGATAGCATCCTCGATGCCTTCGACACCTTTGGCACGCACTATATTTCAGCAATACAACTCGGCGACAGTATCCTGCAGGTGTTTGCCTACCTGCCCGAGCAGTTTGCCAAAATACAACGCGCCCACGCCGATGAGCGCAATCCGCTCAGCGGCCCCGGCTCGCAGAATTTCGCCCAGTTCACGACCGATGCCGCAACCGGCAGGTATGGTTTCGTTCAGCAATATGGTCATCTGATTTGTTTGAGCAATGCACGCGAATTCAATGCGACGCTCGACAATGGCGATTGGCAGGATCATCTTTGGTCCAAGCATGACAGCATTTTCTCGCTGTTCAATACCGATTCGAAACTCTCGCTGGTCACGCTGCAGGAAACGTTTACCGAGCAGGCCCCGGTAGAGATACAACTGGCCAGCCTCAGCCTGATGATCGAACAGAAACGCGGCCTGATCTGGCAGCGCATCTTCAAGGCGGCCATGACACAAAAATACCGCGACACCATCCAGCCCAATTTCGCGATCTACGATACGCGCGATTTTGTGCAGATGCTGCCCCAGGATCAGACCGATGTCATATCATTCATCGCCACCCCCACCATCAATCTGTACCAGACACGGCTCGATCTCTCAGACATGCAGTTTGTGGCGGCCGGCGAGGTCAAAAATTGCCTGCTGTTCGCCAACGTGCTCTCCATCCAGTCCACCAACGGCATCACCATTCCCGGCAAAGCCATACGCCTGTTCGGCCAAGTCTTCGATATGCGCACCCATGGCCATGCCAGGGTAATGACGATTGCCGACGAGGCATTCGCTAGCCTGCAAATTGGCTGCGATGAGTTTCTGGGTGCCCTGGCGGTCCGGAATACTTCCGGCAGCGCCTACTGTGTAATCGTCGATGGCCTCAAGTTTGACCTCAAGGGTCATGGCCCGGATGCGCTGCCGGTCGTGGTAGATGACGTGCGTGTCACGCCGCCGGCGGATGCCGTGCCGCTGCTAATCAACAGCCTGCAGTTCTCGATGACATTTGCCGAGGCTGTCATCAGCGACCAGTCCGGCTGCGCCCAAGGCGGCGTGCAGCGGTTTGTCCGCCAGTATCTCAGATGGGTCGCCCGGACCATTCCCAGCACTACCCGCGACCCGGAGCAGCTGGCGCTGCGCGTGCGCGCCATGGATCTGGCCCACTATGCGATCAACCCCGACTCCGGCAGCTTTGTGCCGATCCTGCCCTACACGGACTACGAACAATATGTACAAAGCATCCTCAACTATCTGGACCGGATTCAATTCCAGATCGCCCAGAACGAGCAGAGAATCGCCAACCGCCGCCAGGAAGAATTGGTGATCGATGTCGCCAGGACACTCAATCAGAACATCATCGCCTCGGGAGAATTGATCAGCGATGTCATCGCTGCCAATGCCGCGCAACAGAAGGATCTTGCTGGTTTTTACGATGCGCTGATCACGCAGAAGCAGGCCGAGGTCGCACAGCAACGCAGCAAGCTGAACGCCCTGCAGACTGCCTTGTTCGAGGCCCAGGGGGATGTCGATTTCGCCGTCCAGCAATACCAGTCCGCAGTCAAGCAATGGGAAACCATCGAAGCAATCAAATTCGGACTGGATGTCGCGACCAACCTGTTCGCACTGGGCATCACCATTGCGACCCCGGCATCGGCCATTTCCGCCGTCAAGGACATGAGCGCCGCGGTGCAAATGATCCAGAAAACCTTGAATGTGCTGAATACATTGGCCAAGCTCTACCAAGGCGCGGCCACCGGCATCAAAGGGCTGCAAGGCGCGCAAGCCACGCTGGATGGACTGGAGGGCGCGCCATTCGGCAGCCCCGCCACGATACCATGGGATGAGCTTTCGATCCTGTTCAATCAGATCATGGCGACCGGGCCGGATGTCAAGGCCGAGAAGGCTGCCCTGCAGGCGGCGTTCTCCATCCTGGTGCTGCGCGGCAAGGCAGTCACGACCGCACAGTCAGCGCTCCACGCCATCGAACGCGAGATCTATACCAATCAGCAGCAAAAGACTCTCAACACCCGCCAGGCCAACCGGCTGGCTGCCCTGCAGGACAAGCTGCACCCAGCCCATATCGCTGACCTTGATCGCAACGCTATCGATCTGATGGCATTGACCGGGCATTTATCGTTCATCCAGAACCAGATGCTCGGCATTCTGGCCAAGGCCTTCCTGCAGCAGGATCTGGCGCTGCAATACGCCAACCTGCAACCGGCAACCCCGATCCTGTCCTTCAGCCTGCTCAAATTCAGCGCGGCGATCGTGCAGCAGAAGGCCACCACCATCCAGGCCAAATCGGCGCTTGCGCATTACCAGGCAGTCACGACCAAACCGATCGATTTTGTGATCGCAGGAGTGCGGCCGGACCAGCTCACGCATGGCAACACTTTCAACACCGCGATTTTTCTCAATGCGCCCGAGTTTTATCAGTATGTGAATGCCCGCGTGGTGGCCGTGGTCGCGACCATCGACGGGGTCAAATCGACCGATAGCGGCACTTACCTGCTGCGGCTGGCTTATGATGGCACCCCTTTCCATGACCGCAATATCGAGCGCGACCCGCTCAATTTCCGCACTCCCTGGCGCGAAAGAATCTATGAGTACCGCGCCGCGGATGATACGCCGACCTTCTCCGATGGGGGCAAATCCTGGTCGGATGGCGTCAGCCGCATCACACCCTTTTCAAACTGGGAAATCTCTTTTCCCGATACCCGAACCAATAAAGGTATCCGCTTCGACAAGGAACGGCTCACGATCCGGCTATCGTTCATCCTCGAAGCGCGCATTGTCGATGCCGAAAAAATCCTGCAGTTACGCACTGCCCGCAAACTGGCGGCCATGCAGGCATTCGCACCTCATGCGCCAGCAGTCGGCTTTCTGGCGCATGAGCAGCGCACACTTGAAACAGCGCCCCGGCCGGCCCTGCTGACCGCAGCGGCCGGTTTGCCCGCGGCCAGCGCCCTGATCGCCCAGATGTATGCGCAAGGCAGCTGCACCAATGGTTGGGATGTGGTGTTCAACATGGGCCTGGCGGAAATCAATACGGTCCTGAAAAAGCAATACGAAGACCTGAAAACCCATACTGCCTACAAAAACACCATCTCGGTCAATACTTCCGAACAATATCCCGGGGATGTCACAGTCATCAACAAGTTCGAAATCGAGTATGGCTATCCCCTGCTTGGCTTCAGCATCAACAATAACAATTCGGCCACGCTCAGCATGGAGATCCTGAAAGGTTCGATGCAGAAGTGCTCCAAGATTGGCAGCAGCCCTGAAAATTGCGACCCGCCACAATCCCTCACCGGCGAAACCCTGACGGCGGTCGTCAGCCTGACCAAGGTCGCTGGATCGGTACAAGTGGATGGCGGCAATCACCATGTGCTCAAGGTTCTGCTGGATATGCAGGAAGGCGCTTTCAGCATCAGCAATATCGATCTGAGCGACGAAACCAAGGTGGCCTTCAACCAGGCGGTGAAATCCTACTTCGTCAACAATCCGGTGATCTTCCTCATCAACCAGCTCGATCTGACCAATATCCCCACCCTGAACGCTCTGCGGCCCAAGGATTTTATTTTCAAACCCCTCAAAACGCCGTCCAACAACGAGATGCTGCAGCTGTTCATCATGACCGACGGGCGCGCTGTGCGCAATTACTCCCAGGCGTTCCTGAACAACATCCCGGAGCCCCTGCCGCTCGGACAGGCCAGCAGCATGATGGTGCGCTCCGGCATCATTTTTCACGATGTGCTGCCGCAGAGTCTGAAAAACAACGGCTGGACCTTGCAGGGTGTCGACCCCGGCGATCCGGCCAAGGCCTGGTCAGGAAAATTCAGCGATGCAAGCATTATCGGCAGGGTCGACTTGAGCAAGCTTGATCATTATTCCTCCAGCGGCGGACAAGGCGGCGGTTCGACCACCCACTATACTTATTCGATCCCCGGCGGCAACGATGTGTCATGGTCATTGGCCGGCACCACCCTCACCGTCCAGGCAGACGGCCAGATGCTTTACAGCGGCAACCGCAAACAGGCGCTGACCTACAAACAGCATGCCTGCACCACAGTTTACCCCTGCTTCTTCAACTGCACGCATTGTTCCGATTCCAATTTGTCCAGCGACATCACCGTCAACGTCCGGGCCTATCTGCCGCTCAGCGTTGGCGGCAAGGGACGCAACCAAACAGTCCAGATCACGACCACCAGCAAAGGCGTCACCGTCTCCGGCCATCTCTCCGGCGGCGGGCCAAGCGGCTCGGACGACCTGGAAGCACAGGTAAACCAGCAAATCCGCGACCAGGTTCCCAAACAAATCGCCGACAAGCTCTCGATACAGTTCGATGCCGTCTCGGTCTTTGCACTCAAAAATCTGCTGTTCCCCGCCGGCAACTACATCACCTTCAGCGCCTGCGCAGTCCCGGGCGACCTACTGCTGCTGGGCAACTTCACGGCGGAGAATTGAGCCGTGCAACGCCGGGCAGCACTCCAGCAACCCGGCAACGGCAGAACCTGCAAAGGCTGTTTGCGGGTTTACGGAGCAGTAGCCTTGAGCCCAATCCGCATATTACATTCTAATCAGCATGACGGCCGCTACGGCCGGCATGCGCAAAACTCCTGTGGCACTGGCAAGACTTCCCGGCCAAGGTTCAGGCGATGCATGACGCCAAGTCATCCTCCAAAATCGATTTTCCAGATACCCGCTGCCACCAACGCCAGTTGTTTCTGCCTCAATTCAATTTTCTGCTCATCCCAATTGTCGTAGTTCTCTGCTACGGCCTGGGTGGTCTTAAAGACGCTCTGTCGATAGACTTGGCGCTTGGTCGCATAGTCTCCATTGCCCAAATCCCGATTCCGGCTCGCCTCAAGCAGCGTCATATTACCAATCCGATAAATCAAACGATCCTGCTTCGATTCCTCGATGTATGACCAGGCCGGTGAAGGATTCTCCGGAAGAATGTGTTCCAGGTTATAGATTGCGCTCTGAAAATCAAAATTCTGTCCTGAGCGCTGCCGCTCTATTTCAAAGAGAATATAACGCACCACCTTCCTATTCCGGCTGTTCGCGGTTCGCAGCGCCTTCTCGGCAAAAGCAGCTTTAAACTGACGATCATCTGGATAAACATCCCGCAGCGCGGCAATCACCTCTCTCGCATGGGCATAGACGCCGGTCGATACCTTCCACGCAATATCGTTGTATAAGCGCTCCTGCTCATGAGCTTGAAGGTTGCAAATAACGTTATAACGGAAAGACACAACCGCCACAGCCCTCAGGATACGAGTAAAATCTGTCCGCTCATGCTCATAGAACTTGGCATGACATGCCATCAGCATTGCCAATGGCTGACGCACGTTAAACATCAGCAGTTGTTCTAGCGCAAGTTTCTCATCGCTGTCCCAGGTCGCATCCTGCGAATCACAAAGCGCAGCATAGAGGGCAGCTGAATAGTCCAGATCCCGCAGTAACTCAAAGGCGGTATCGCGGGCGACCACACGTTTGCGGATGGTTTTGAATAAATCGGCTTTGCGTACCAGCTTGTTGCGGCCGTTCCAGAAAACCCGCAGAAACTCCGGGAAACTCTCGCTTCCCAACAAACCAACAATGCGTTCCCACCGCTCTTCCAGAGCTTTCAGCTCGGCTTCATGCGTATCCTCCGAACTGATGACGGAAAACAGATAGTTTTTCAAGAGATCGGTCGCTGACAGCCTCACACCGCGCGCGTTGAGCGTCTCGAACACCTTGAAGGCATTCAGCTCGTCGGCAACGGTAATGACAGTGAAAAAAAGCTTGTCCACCAAGTTATCCAGAAAAGCCGCCAGCTTCATGCCGCTAGAATCAGTTACCCCACAGTAGACCCTGATGCGCTCTTTGAACCAGTTGAAAGCCTTTCTCAACTGATGCTCAGATGCATTAAGCCCGCGCTGGGGCAATTTCTCCAGAGGAACGAGATACGTTTGATAAAACCGGTTGTTGTGGCGATTCAACTCGAGTTTCGAACGTGGCACCAAACTCACCGGATCGAGGTAGCCAATGTAACTGTTTTGGAGCTGCTCCTTGCGTTTGGCGTTTTTTTCAGCATCCAGGCCAGCACTTACCAGATCCTGGAGATGGCCCAATGCAGCAAGAATCATGACACTGATCGTGGTAATTCGCTGCTGGCCATCAATCATGTCGAATCGCTTGTTATCAGAGGATTGCAACACCAGATACCCCATGTAGTGAGCTGGTTCTCCGTCATCTTCAAACAATCCGAGAATATCCTGCCAGAGATCATCCCACTCATCCTCAGTCCATGAATAGTCTCTTTGAAATGGGGGGACACGATAACTCAGACCATTACCCAGCAATTGACGAAAAGTCGAGTTAGCCGTATTGAAATTCATGGTTGCCATTTCTACCTCTCCTTGGCTCCCGGGCCGGAAATCCTCTCCAAGATCGAACCGGGTTGGTAACGGAAGGCTTTCAAACCATTGCCAAGACCAGCCCCCACCGGATAGGTGGCCAGCAGGCAAAGCACCGCGCGCGCATACCCCATCAGCCGAACGATCAGCCGGCCGAGTTTCTCACTTCCTTTCCGGATTGTGACCATCCCAACCTTTTTCGTCATACCCACTACACCCATTCACTGCCTCATACATAGTTTGTACATCGATCCAAATAGCAAAACTGGCTGCCGTGCTTCCTCACGGCATGTGCGAGTGCCTGCGCCCAGGGATTTGGTTGCACTTTACAGTTGATGCCTGATAAACGTCACTTCGAATGCCTTGCATGGCCGGTATTGCTGCAGACGGTTGGCGAAGGTAAAGACATCGTTCATCTCGTAATGCTGGAAGATATCGAGGCCGCGATCCAGAGAGATTTTCCAGCCATGGTTAGTCACGATGTGGCGGGCATGAATGGTCCCGGTATCGTCAAACTCCCAGGTAAAATTGACACCCACAGTGCCGGCTGCTTCCTTCATCTTTTCAAAATTGTCCTTCTGTTGTTCGCTTTTGAGCTCGTCTGCCATCGTCACCAGATGAACCGATACTTCCTCATCCGGCGCCTTGTGCTTCACCACAGTCTCCAGGAATTCCATGAAATTGCGCACCTGGTAAAACAGGCGGATGTATGGATCGGTGACCGTGATCGCGGTTGCTCCCCTGAGATAAGGGCCTAGCAGCGCATCAAAAGAGAGTCCCTTCTGGTTCTCCTGGAACGAAAGGTGTTTTGCCTGGAGGACAGGATCGGCGGGCGTCAGCGGTTCGGGCAGCACACCTGGCGCACTGGGTTGCACAGCAGCAGTGATGTTCCCATCTTCACCCACGGCGATGGTCTTGTGGTAGTGGTTAGGGTATTCCTGCTCTTCGAGCGTAGCGACAGGATAGATTTGGCCGCTGGTATCAAAATAAGAAAAACGGACATTGCCGTAAGTAGAATCAATCCGCATCAATTGGTCTTTGACGCGCTTGCGACCTTCAATGGCGAACCGGAGTATTTCTTCAATCTCATCCCGGGTTGCTTCACCATGCGGATAAAGAATCTTCATCAATCCAGAAAAAGTCTTGTTGATGCCGTCACGATCCCGGGTCGTAATATCGGAAGAAAGCGAGAAACAGTCTCCATAGCGGTCTGAATAATCGTGACTGCGCAGCGAGCGCAGGATTTCGGCCAAATAATCCACCACAAAACCATAATTGCTCGAAAACATCTCGCCACGGATGATGTCGACTTCCCAACCGGGAATGTAGAAATGGATACGGTCGAGGAAGGCGGAATCGTAGAACTTGCCTGGCAGATCATCGAACAGATCGGAATGCTTGAGCATATAGGGCACGGTGTGCTGCGTGTTGCCGACAAAGACCATGGAAGCCTCTGCGCCGAGCGTCTCGACACCCCGCGAGAAAGATTTGTTAGCCATGTAGTTTTTCATGATATCGACCAAGGCCTTATCCACTCGCTTTTGCTTTCCGGCAAACTCATCAAAGGCGACACAATCCCAATAGCCGACCAGACCAATCATTCCGGTCGTATTATTCACGAACAGCTTGGGAACCGTCACCTCGCCGCCCGAAATCAGAATGCCGTGGGGCGAGAACTCTGAGTAGATATGCGATTTCCCGGTCCCCTTAGGGCCAAGCTCGATCAGGTTATAGTTGCGCTCGCAAAACGGGATCAGACGAATCAGCTGAGTCAGTTTGCTGCGATGGCCAAACATTTCCGGATTGAAACCAATACTCTGAACCAGCAAATCGATCCATTCACTGGTCGTGAACTGCCGGCGGGCCTCTAAATAACCATCAAAATCGAAATTAGACAGCTGGATGGGTTTGAGGGCCGACAAGAGCCAGGGGCTGGCATTTTTATCCTCAGTGAACTCGTATTCGATATCGGCAATACACCACACACCGCTGACCAACAGCTTGGGATGGGCCTTGATCGTTCCCGAATCGATCAGCACCTTTTTGATACCGAGATTGGAAAATTGTGCTTCATAAACATCGGACTTGTAATTCAGTACCGCGCTGATTTTATCAATAACCTTGTAACGCCCTTTTTCCCTAATGTTGGAACGGATCAGGCCTGCCTCGTTGCGATGCACATAGTGCTTGCGCAGAATCTCCCGGACTGTCTCGATGCCGGCCTGTATAGTTGCCTCATCACTGGTGGCGCAATACTGTCCGAGCAGGTATTCCAGCACATAGGAAGGGACAATAGCGTTGCCCCTGACCGCCCTGACGAGATCCTTGCGAACAACCAGCCCCGGAAACCACTGATTGATTTTTTGATCGAGGGTGTTCATA
This sequence comes from Nitrosomonas halophila, assembly GCF_900107165.1. GTDB lineage: Bacteria > Pseudomonadota > Gammaproteobacteria > Burkholderiales > Nitrosomonadaceae > Nitrosomonas > Nitrosomonas halophila. The sequence continues at coordinate 10,017 of NZ_FNOY01000048.1, read as the reverse complement.
AAATTCCTTCTACCACGGAACAAACGGAATACACGGAAGGTTTCATCAAACAATCCTTTCGATTTCAGCTTTTGGGTAGTGGCCGAAGTTCACAAGAAAAGCCAATGCGTAACCAGTGGCTTTCAAATAATTGTGAACCTGTGCCCGGTGCTCGTCGCAGAGCGCTTTAACGCCTTTCAATTCAATAACCCTCTCTCAAGAAACACCTTCCAAGCAACTCTTCTTCGTATTTCAGCTTTCCCATTTCTGTGTATTCCGTGTGTTCCGTGGCTAGAAATCAAAATCACTGGTAAATGAACGCCGCATCAAGTACCGGAGCGATTTGTATTCCTTGTAATGTGAAGTCCCGGCATGATTTTCCTCCAGCCGCAGAATGACTTCCTCACCGTTGGCTTCGTCAGCCTTGCGCGTGAGCACGAAACGCATCTGCAGTTCCCGCTCGCGGGGGTTGTTTGAACGCAGATCAAAAGTCAGTTCGTGGCTATCGGATATCAGATCACCGGCCTCGGTGTAGAGACCTGCGCGCAACACACGCGGCTGGATCTTATCTGTCACCGGATCGGACTGATACAAGGTTACGGCCAGCTGCCCGGCCGTAATCATCGAATTGGCGCCGCGCAGAATATCTACTTCAACGAGCGTGACATCGCTGTGGCGTTTCTTGTTGATCTTGATCACCGGTATCACCACTTCCTGCAAAGTTGCCCCGCCATGCACAAAGCGGCTGCCTGAGCCTTTCAGACGCAGGCGGTTGATCGATTTGGGCACCTGGATCTCAATGTTCCCGCTCAGTCCCAACTGCTTCGCAGCAAAAGTATGCAGCCCCTGAAAAGCTTTGAGTCCCTTGCCCAGCACGAATCGGCGATCTCGATACAAAATGACATCCCCCTCGGCATCGGCGCTCAAGAAATCACTCTCATCCAGCTCCCGATCCTGGTAAATAAAACCATGATCAGCCGTCACCAGAATGTTGTTTGCGTTGGCAGCAGTCAGCTTCTTAACCAGCCTGACCAGATCGCCCAGTGTTTGCTCCGCCGCTTCGAAGGCCTGCCCTTCTGAATGCATTTTGTCCCCAGCGTGGTCTATCCGGTTATGGTAGATGTACAACACATCATTTGCTTTCAGCAACTCCCGGCCTTGATCGCGATTAAGCTGCATGAATTCTTCGGACTGAATAGCCTGGCCGCGTCCAGCCAGTGCCGCCTGGAGAATTTTTGTCCGATTAACCGTCCCTTGGGAACTTTGCCCATCCACCAGCACAGTGCCAGTTTCGTTGTCGGCAATCGCAAGGGTTTGGTTGGGCAAGAGCGCCGCCATGCCAAGCTGGGTATAGCTGGGCAGCATTGAAAGCGCCGGCTCCAGTTGTGCGCTGTAACGGTCCTCCCGGCGGATGAGGCTCAGCAGTTCATCGCCGATCTCATAGCGCATGGCATCGGAAATGATCACGCAAACCTTGTTCTCTTTGCGCAGAAACGGTTGTACCTTCAGCCTGAAAAAATCCTTCTGCTTGCGCACGGGAAAAGCATCCCATTTGGCTGCCGCATCCGCGCAGGATTGAAAGCGGTCGCCCAGTTTCAACAGATAGTTGTTGGAATACAGATTCTCGATCTGGCCGGTCAAGTGGCTCATTAAGGATGCCTGGCCTGACATGCGCACATGATAGGTGAATTTGCGATATAACTGATCAAGCTGATACCAGGATTGCGTGTATCGTTCCACCCAAGTAGCCAGTGGCCAGTTCTCGGTCGCCGGTTCCGACCACTGACCATCCATCACAGACAACTTTTCCTTAAACTGGGCTGCATAATCAACCGCCTCGTACAAATGCCGGTATTCGCGATACCAATGGCCCTGCCGCCGCTGGCGCACCCAGAGCGATACATCGCCACTCGAAACCGTACGTGATGCCACCGCCCGTACCAGCTCGCTGATGATCTTCTGATCGATCAGCCGGAAATAATCCAGTTCGATCAACTCCCGGAAATCCCGCTTGGCCAGATCCCGCTCAATGCCGAGAACCTCGGCACATTCTCCCGAGAGCGTCTCGAAACCGTCTTCGAACTGGCGGCTGTCCTTCCAGCGCTTGAGAAAAATCAAGCTATCCGCCGTCAGTGTGCAGTTGTCAGTAAAGTTCCTGAAATAGCAATCCTTGAAAAGCTGGATGACAAAATCACGGATACTTGGATCGTCAGAAAGATATCCATAAATTCGTCTCATTTGTTCCCAAAGATAGTCATCAAGCTTGCATCTTTGAACCAATCGATACTTTTCTCCCAACTGATCACTGGCGGCTGATAACTGACTACTCTCATCGAGCAACTGCTCGACGATGGCATCCATGCGCGGCTCGCTGCCCGCACACACAGCCAACATCTTCAGACGGATCCGGCCGGCAGTGTCATCCCCTTTCAACAGCTTCTTGAGGGCATCCATGCGTCTGGCCGCCTGAAAAAATTCCGCGTGGGTCTGCACTATGTCCGTGAATGCCAGGTCGAGCGCCAATTCGGACAGCCAGATGGCGATTTGATCGGCACGAAACTCACCGTGGGCCAGCTGCACGTCCAGCAGCCAGTTATCCAAATCGGCAGGCTGGGGTCCATCACGGTAAAGCAAAAACATCTGCTCTGGTTGCTCGCGCAATATCCGGTATTTAACCCCGTACTCGTTGTTGACCAGCTCCAGCTTCTCAACGCCGGGCAGCTGAAGCGCCTCGAAATCACCGCGCAACTCCTGCTTGGCGTCGTACCAGAAGATGATCCGGTGGCGGTCGAAGAGTTTGGTCAGGGCCTGGGCGATACGGCTATTCATGCGACTGTTCGGATGGAATTCGCCTCCTAAAGCACGCTCAGCAGGCAAGTGTTTGTTCTCACTCAATCAGGGTTTCCCTCCGGCAATACCCTACGGTTATGGTCCATTGCATCGTTAAATCCATCAGGCACCGGCTTGAAGGGATCCCCAGGTGAACGGTGGCTGCTTTGAAATTCCCGTAGTGCCTGCACGTCGATCTGGCCTGTGATGCAGTAGTCGTGGTTGCCGCCCTTGACACGCAGCAGGTCGCGCTTCCAACGATCCTTGTAGGGCGCACGGATGCGGCTGTCGCCATACTGGCGGTTATTGCACTGGATGATATAAGCGTGGATGTCCAATGCGGCAGATTCTACCAGGGCGTTGAAAGTGTCAGTGTCGCTGTTCCACTCGGGTACGAACAGGGCATCGACTTTGCCGCGTAGTTCGGCGCGATAGCGGATATTGGTCAGTTCGCTGCAATTGAGCAGGGCGAAGTGGAAGTTACCGTGCCGGATGATCGGCGGTGATTGCCATTTCCATGGCATGGCTGGTTTCAGGCTGGCGCCGGCGAGGCGAAACAGCTCCTGTTCTTCATGCAAGGCTGGGGTTTGTTTGTCCTGACGGTAGAGCATCAGCGAGGGGAAGCCGAGACCGTCGTGGGTGAGTGAAGCCCAGATCTGGTTGTGCACGCGCTTTTTGCTGGCGTGCAAGTATTCCACCCCGGTGATCAGCGAGATGCGTCGCCCGTTGAGTTTGCCGGCAATGCGCATAAACCACCGGGGCGGCATGGCCAGCTCCGGCAGGATCAGGTAGCCGGTGTGGTCGGGTTGAGCGATAAGTTCGTTGATCAGGCGGTTGAGGCGCTGGTAGCGGCGTCGGCTGTCCGGGTCGGGCTGGTGCATGACGGCGGCAACAAAGCTGGTCTCGCGGGTTTCCCAACTGGAGACGGCAATGGTCTGGCTGGCTTTGGGTTCGCCGTCGGGAATCTGCAGGGTGCCCTGCTGTTTGTCCCAATGTGGCATTTTGTACTCGCTCGGCTCAAAGCCGCGCAGGGCGCAGATAACTTTGCCGAGATTCGGCTGCCAAGCTCTGTTGAACGGCTGGGGCGTGATCAGGAACAGCTCGTTTAGGCTGAACGGCCGGGTGGCGAAATACAGACCGGGCGGAATGCCGTTGGCCAATTTGGGTTTGAACCAGCCTGCCAGGGTCTCTATGGCATCACCGATACCTCGTGCATCGTCAGCTCGCCAGTTGGCATTGATCAGTTTCTTGCGGGCGGGAATACCGCGCTGGCTGAGCATTTCTTTCGGCAGGCCGCTAAAGCGTAGGGGGATGTGGGCGAGGTCGTGACTGAACAAACAGGCGTGCAGTTTTTGTAATTCGCTCAGTGGCTTCGCATACTTGGCTGTTAGAGCTCCGGCCTCAACAAGTCTGTGCCAGTGGCTATCGACTTCGTTCTGCCAGTCCTTCTTAGCTGTTGCGCTCAGTCGTGGCGGCAGGACACTTAGGATGCTCTCGGCCAGTATATTAGCGAGGCTGTTCTGCCAGCGGTGCAGATCTTGTTTGACTTCAGTTTCGGGGCACCGGCTGGCTTTTATCTGATGTATGCACTGATCATGGATGGTTTCGCCAAGCTCCTGCAGTTGCTTGAGTATCTTGCCCAAGTGTTTGAAATCCACACATGCCGTCGCCATCCGAGCGATGCGCGGCAGGTATTGGGCCAGCTCGAAGAATTTCACTGGCGTCAGCAGGTGGTCGATCACGGCCTCGAAAAAAGCGTGACGGTGAGCCTGCCAGGCATCCGGCGGCAGGTCGCGCTCAAAGGCTTCGTAATCGCGCAGATTGAGGGCAAAGCCGGCGCGGTGCAGGGTCAGGGCGTCGGCTTTGCGTAGGTTGTCGGCCTGCTCGCCAGCATGGTTGGTGGCCTTAAGCAGATCGGTGGCGATGGTGCCGGGGTTGTCGGGCAGGTCGGGCAAGGCGCGCCATTCGCTGGCGCGCTGATTGATCTGCTCGCTGATGGCATTGACCAGTGCCCTGCCGGGACCGCCAGAGAGGACGAACAACTTATTCTTAGTGTTCTTAAAGGCGATGTCGCTATCGTCGTCTGTCAGGTAGCTCGGTTTAAACACAATGCTGCCGTTTTCCAGTTCGAGCAGGTCTTTACCACCATCGCGGTTGATGACCCAATTCCAGAAGTCTTTGCTGGTGGTGAACTTGCTGGTGTTGTGCATGACCAGCAGGATGTCGTCCACATAGCGTCCGTAGTACAGCGGCACGACCTGCCGGTCGATGAACTGGTCGAGCTCGATCAAGGCAGCGTTGGCGACTACGGCGGACGCTGGCAATCCGACGGGCAGACCCTTTTGTAGTGGAGTGTTTTTGGCCCATGCTTGCAGCGCAGTGATGAATAGCCGGTTGAGTCGGGTTTCATCTTCGTTGAGGGTGGCACCTGCCTTTTGATGAAAGCCTGCATCTAGCATAAAGCCGGGGTTGAGCCGGTGGTAAAAACTGCTGACATCGGCGGCGAGGGCGATGACATCCTTTTTGTCGGACAAGGCGCTGCGCATGGCCTTGATGGCACCGTCGCGCCAGTCGCGGAAGGGTTTGAGGTAGGGCTTGAAGGAACCCAGCGCCATGCGGTTGATGTCGCCATTGCCATTGCGGCGCAGACGGCTGCCGTAGACGTTGTCACCTAGTTTTTTGTCGAAATGATGGCCGACCAGCATCATCCACAGTGCAGAGAACACATGGAAATCGATGCTGCAGTGGGCCATCAGGCGGAACTCGGCGGTGGGTTGCTCTCCATTGCCGGTGCGGCTGGCCCATTCTGCATCCGGTGCGGCGAATATCAGCGTGGTTTCCTGTGTAGCGCTCACTTTTTGTTTTTTCGGCTCTTTCGGGAAGGTGATGGCCTTGGGGGCCAAGGTCCAGGTTCCGAGAAACTCCGGGGCGGTAATCCACTCTTGATCCTCACCGTTGATGCGCTGGAGCAAATGCCCAATGTTGTCAAGCAGCCCGTCTTCATAGTCGGCCATGTCCATCAGCGGCGGGTTGGTCGAATAATACAGGTCGACCTTGGCCTTGAGCCAGGCGAGGATCAGTTCTTCGAGAGTGATCATTCGCTACTGCCCTCCTGCAACTGTTGCAAATCCTGCTCTATCTCCTCCACCGTCGGCAGCGCGCCCTTCAGGTTGTCCGGCAGCGTTTCCACCAAGGTATATTCACTGACCCCCATGGGTTTGTTCAAATCGCGCAGCGCGAATTCCACCTCAATGTTATTCTTATCGCGGCACAGCAGCAGCCCAATGGTGGGGTGGTCGTCGTCGCGCTTGAGTAAGCTGTCCACCGCCGACAGGTAGAAGTTGAGCTTGCCGGCGTATTCAGGAATAAACTTGCGGTTCTTGAGCTCCACAACCACATAACACTTCAGGATAATGTGATAGAAAAGCAGATCGATGTAGTAGCCGTTTCCGGCGACCTCCAAATGGTACTGACGCCCGATGAAAGCGAACCCTTTGCCCAATTCCAGCAGAAATTGGGTGATATGCCGGGTGAGTTGCCGTTCCACATCCCGTTCGTTATACGGGGCCGTCATCGCCATGAAATCGAACGTATAGGGGTCTTTCAGCGTCTGCTGGGCCAGATCCGACTGGGATGTGGGCAGGGTTCTGGGAAAGTTAGTCACCGCTTTGCCGGCCCTGTCATACAGCCTGGATTTGAGCTGTAGGGCCAAAACATCGCGGCTCCAGCCCTGCTCGATCGTCTGGCCGATGTAAAAACCAGCCTCGGCGAGCTCGGAACACTTACTGAAAATCTGGATGTGATGTCCCCAAGGAATCTGAACGAGTTGTCTTGCAAGCTCGGCCTCTACCCCGGCCCAGGGATCGGAGGCCAATTTGGCAACAGCCTGTTGCCAAATTGCAGGGCAACAATAGAAACGGAAGAAAGCCCGGCAGTAGCGCAGATTTTTGGCGGAAAAGCCGCCTACGTCGGGAAACGAACTTCTCAGATCTTTGCTGAACGCATCAATGAAACCCGACCCCCACTGAGCAGTTGACTCCCGCTCGGTGATCCGCGCCCCGAGCTCGTAATACAACGCAATCAGCTCGCTGTTGGCCGACAAGGCGATGTTCATTCTCGCTGCATAAATCCGGCTCTTGACGGATGCCAACCAGTCGCGATAGGCCGCCTCTTGAGTTAATTTCATGTCAGAGGAATTCATACATCCCCCTTATTTCCTTTGTCCACGAAAGGCACAAAAATCACGAAAAGACTCATAGAACAATCCTTTCCACTGTTGCCTTGGGGTGGCATCCAAAATTCACCAGCAACCCCAGTCGCATGCCCGTGGCTTTCAAATAATTCAATACTTGTGCTTTGTGCTCGCCTGTCGTCGAACTGAGCGCTTTCAGCTCAACAATGATGGTGCCGTAACAGACGAAATCGGGCTTATAGATCTGCCTGAGTGGCTTGCCCTTATAGGAAAGCTTCAGTTCCTGCTGAGAAACAAAGGGAATTGATCGGGCCGCCAGTTCCTTGTCAAGACACTCCTGATATACAGCTTCCAGAAAACCACAGCCCATCTCACGATAAACCTCAAAGACTGCCCCTCGAATAGCATACGATTCTTCTTCAAAGAGCAATTTATTGTCCACAGAAGACACCGAAGTCACTGAATTTCTATCTTTGTTATCCATTCCGCTTTTTCTCTCCACTTTTCCGTGACCTCCGTGCATTCCGTGGACCCTCAATCTGCTTCAGCATCCAGGCCGACGATCTTCTTCAAAGAGCAATTGATTGTCCACGGAAGACACCGAAGTCACTGAATTTCTATCTTTGTTATCCATTCCGCTTTTTCTCTCCACTTTTCCGTGACCTCCGTGCATTCCGTGGACCCTCAATCTGCTTCAGCATCCAGGCCGACGATCTTCTTCAAGGAACAATTGATTGTCCACGGAAGACACCGAAGTCACTGAATTTCTATCTTTGTTATCCATTCCGCTTTTTCTCTCCACTTTTCCGTGACTTCCGTGCATTCCGTGGACCATCAATCTTCTTCAGCATCCAGGCCGACGATCTTCTTCAAGGAGCAATTTACTGTCCACGGAAGACACCGAAGTCACAGAATTTCTGTTTTTGTTATCCATTCCGCTTTTTCTCTCCGCTTTTCCGTGACTTCCGTGGACCCTCAATCTTCCTTCGCCTCCAGGCCGACGATTTTCTTCAAGGCCGCGCCAAATTTGGGATAGTTGACTTTCACGCCGTCATCCAGATCGATCTCCACCTGCTCGGTGGCCAGCGGGTAAAGTACCTCGCGTTCGTACTCCTCCATCTCCGCAATCATCCTGGTGATCTTCTCGATCTCCTTCAGGGCCTTGGTCTTTTCGGCCTGGGAGGCGCTGGCGCTAATGCTGACCGCCTCCAGATGATTCTTGTGAGCGGCAAGCTTGGTGCGAAACTCGCGCAGGTAGTCGTTGAGCACCACGCTGACCGTATCCGGGCGGTAGCGGTGCATGTAGATCAGCGCGTTGAAGCTCCCCTTGGGGCTGGAGAACAGCCAGTAGATGGGGCGTTTCTTGTAGCGCCTGACATGGTCGTTGTAGAAATCTCTGAGGAAATACTTCCGAATATCTTTGCCCAGGGCATCTTCCACAAACTGTAGATTCTCTTCGTAATGGTCGACTCCGAAGGCGACCTTCAGGAACTCTCTGAACCGCTCGGCGATGTCGTCGGTGAACCAGTCGCCGTCGAGCATGGGGATAACATTGTCGTCGGCTGGAAAAGATTTTTGGTCCACGGAATACACGGAACACACTGAATTATTCTTTTCTGTGCTTTCTGTGTTTTCCGTGGACACTTTCTTGTAATAGTCCTCGATAGTCTCGCCCTGGTTGGCCAGGATCAGCCCCGGCTTGTCCAGTGCGTAACGGCCGAACATGCAGCCCACCGCATAGGAGACCAGCTCGCGCATGGTGTCGGCCAGCAGCAGCGCCTCCAGCTCGTCGTCGATGGGGAAAGACTTTTTAACCACGGAATACACGGAACACACGGAATTTTTTGAATGATTATTTTCCGTGCTTTCTGTGTGTTCCGTGGTTAACTTTCTGTTGTAACGGTACCAAGGGTTGCAGGTCAGGGTGATTTCGTTGAGCGGCACCTCGGGCGTCAGCTCATCCTGTAGACCGTAGGCCTCGATGAAGATGCGGTTGTTCTCTTCCTCCAGCCGCCGCATCTCCAGCGTCATCTCCCGCCAGTGGGTGTGTAGCCTCTGGTAGGTGGCCTTTAGGGTTGGCTGACGGTAGTCGGGCTTCAGTAGTGGCAGGCTGGTGAAGTCCCAGGAGGTTTCAAAGGAGTCCCAATCCCATTTGGCAACTTCCGCACAGCGCGTACCTATGCTACTTGAGCCCTCAGCATGGCAATACGGGAGCCTTCCCACTGGTCCCTCATGGAAATCAAGTGTGGGAGAAAGGGCCAGCAACAGACGATTAACAATCTTTGTATTCGAAAAAGCTAAAACTGAATGGATGTCATTCTTCTTTGGGAAGCACATAGCCCCCTTGGTTTCAAACATGGCTCCGCTTGGTGACAATCTCATTGAGAGGCTTGCAATTGATATGGCTGACCATGTAAGCCCAGGTCGAAAGTAAAACGACTCATTTTGAGGGCGCGATCTAAGGCGTCCATTATCACCGAAGAGATTCTTTATTTCTTCGCCACCATTTTCCCAGTTAACAACGATGTGATTGTTCCCGTACCATTTTCTAAATTCACCACCTTTGTTACATGGATACCATCTCTCTTGCCGATTAATAGTTTCTTCCAAGCTCCTGCAATCAAACCCTATACGGCTATAACTTGGCTCCTGCCAAAGCCTGATAAAGCGATCGTTATCGCCAGTAGCAAGTCCCTGTTTGGTAGGGGCTACGGATGAGAGTGGTGGTAGCTTCTCAAACGAGTCAAAAACCTTCTTGCTTAACCAATAAGCAATAGGTTGCCCGGGAATTTTACTAAACAACCACCAGCTAAAGCTGGTGGGTTAGTGACAATGACTAAAGTCAGGATACGGGTCTTAAGACCCGTTTAGCTTTCGGTTCTGAAATTATCATCACCTTTAGGTTCAAAATGATGCTCCAAATAGTTTTGAATCATTTCTTCTGTCAGTTCTCCTGATGTTACACAAAAGTATCCTCGCGCCCAAAAATGGCGCCCCCAGTAGCGTTTTTTTAAGTC
>NZ_FNOY01000083.1 GCF_900107165.1 Nitrosomonas halophila | reverse complement strand
TCTACCAGAGCAAGTCTGGCTGAACCCAGAGAAGGACGGGGGTGACTTAAAGGTCGCCGTGTAGATGAACACGACAACTACCTTGACAAACAGCGGTTGTGGAGTGTGCCTGCATACCCTGCCGTCTTGCGAGCAGCGGGAGAAAATCAGCCAGCACGCGCTACCGGCACATCGCTCCATTGGGTGGTGTAGCAGGGCGACATCCGCTCCCGGCGCATATGCCAGGGTTTGGTAACACTTGTCGAGAAAAAAGTGACTGTGTCGCGTCCGTATTTCTGGTTGATTTGGTCCAGAGTTTTCATCAGCTTGTCTGGTTGCTCACCGGTGCCGTATGGTTTGCACAGTGTTTCCTGGGATAGGGTTGCAGGCTCGATGCCGGCCAGGATGACACCGGCTTTTTTATAGGCATAGCCTGGCCGGTAGATGCGTTTGAGACCGAACAATGCCGCCCGTATCAGTAAACGCGTGTCAGCACTGGCATTGGGCAGCGGGACAGCGATGTGGTTGCTGTATTGGCGATCCTGCTCGCGGAATGGATGGGTCTGGATGAAGACCTGGATCGCATGGCAGACCGAATGCTGGCGGCGCAGTTTTTCCGCTGCGCTGCTGGCATGGCTGGCGACCGATTCATTCAGCTCGGGCAGACGGCTAATTGGCTGGCCGAAAGACCGGGAGGAAATGATCTGCTTCTTGGGTGCGGCAATCTCTTCCAGCGCCAGGCAGGACCGCCCGCATAGTTCATTGCCGATCCGCGCCATCACCACCCCGAATTGGGCACGCAGCCATGCCGGATCCGCCTCGCACAGCGCCTGCACGGTTTCGATGCCGGCTGCATGCAGCTGCTGGCGCGTCTGGTGCCCGATCCCCCAGACTTCGCCGGCTGCAATGGTCGACAACAGCCCATCAATCTGGGGCGGTGTCATGGCTGTCAGATCACAGACCCCATTGAATTCCGGCCGTTGCTTGGCGAGATGATTGGCCAGCTTTGCCAGTGTCTTGGATGCGCCAATTCCGACGCAGACCGGCAGGCCTGTCCATTGGCGCACACGCTGGCGAATCGATTGCCCTAATGCAGTGACTGATGGCCACAGACTGGTCAGGCCATTCAAGCCGAGAAAGCATTCATCGATCGAATAAACCTCCACTTCCGGACTGTAGTTGCGCAGGATAGTCATCACCCGGTTCGACATGTCGCCATAAAGCGCATAGTTGGACGAGCGTGCGAGCACGCCATGAGCCGCTGCCAGCGCGCGTATCCTGAACCAGGGCACGCCCATCTTGACCCCCAGCGCCTTGACTTCGTTGGAACGGGCGACGACACATCCGTCATTGTTGGATAAAACCACGACTGGCCGACCCTCGAGCGCCGGGTTGAACACCCGCTCGCAGCTGACATAGAAATTATTGACATCCACCAGCGCGAACAGCTGTCTGCTGGCCGGTGTGTTGTGGATCGGCATGACTACACGTTAAAGCGCGCGACTGTGCCCACCACCACCCCCCAGACTTGCAGCTCTTCGTGCTCCTGAAAGCGGATCGGCGGGTAGGCCGGATTCTCCGCGTGCAGCTCGACCACGCCTGCCACCGAATAGAGACGCTTGACGGTATATTCGTTATTGATGACCGCCAGCACGATATGCCCATGCCTGGGCTCGATGGAGCGATCCACGATCAGCATATCCCCATCGTGAATATGAGCGCCCGTCATGGAGTCGCCGGCCACGCGGAAAAAAAACGTCGCCGCCCGGTTGCGAATCAGATAGGTGTTCAGATCCAGACTGTTCTCGACATATTCATCCGCGGGCGAAGGAAACCCGGCCGGCACACGGTGCTGGAGGAGCGGCAACCGGCATGCCACAGGATCGGCTTCCGCCCGCTGCAGGGGCGGGAGATGTGCCAGTTTGCCGCTGGCTGTGTATGGAACGACGGTAGTCATGGCAAGTATATTCAGTGGAAAATTTTTGGACAGATCTCTGCAGATTATGCCCAATTTGACGGCCCAAGTCTTGGGCAAATCGATGAAGCATTTTGTGAATCATGCCGTCGAACCGTTTCCAGTGCGCAGGGTGGGTTGGTGCGCCATAAGCCCGACAAGGGGTATCTGCACTTCATACATCCTGCTGAAAATCTTGCAGAGGGATATTGCAAATTGGCCTGGTGTGCGAAGTACGCTGCCCCCGGCAGAACAGACGGAGTAAGACGGTGCCGGAGCTTGAGATCTCACGGTTTTGAGGATACCCGAACAGATCAAGGCCGATCATGGCAATGACCGGGTAGGCAGGCGTTGGCCCTCGGCCAATGCGGACCCGAGCGTGTAAAATAGCGCTCCGGGAGGAAGCGTCGATGTAGCTGGTGTGATCAATGCTAGTACTCCTAAGCCTATCCGCACGGACCAAGACCGGCGACACTGCTGAGTGCACATAGAGGAATACAGGCCGAGAATGAATCACGACAGATACAGCATGTCATTTACAACCGGGAGTCTCTTTCACCGTGAATCGGTAAAGTTAGCCGAGCTATATCTTGCATTCGGTGACTGGCATACCGTGCGGGATAATGTGGTGGGTAAGAACGTTATACAGGCCAGAACTTTGAACACTTTGAAGCGGGTGTGCCGCGAGGTTATCTCGCGCTTGAAAACGCTGAATGCGGAAGAGTTGAATTTTTTGATGGCAGCGGGTCATCAAGAGCAGGCGTATTTACTATGGATTGCCATTTGCCGACGGTACAAGTTTATTGCCGATTTTGCCGTTGAAGTCGTTCGTGAACGCTACATCACTTTGAAGGCTGATTTGAGTTTTGATGATTTTGATTCCTTTTTCAATAGGAAATCGGCGTGGCACCCGGAGCTTGACGAGATTCGGCCAGCCACGAGAAACAAATTGCGACAAGTGCTTTTCAAAATGCTCCATGAAGCGGATCTGCTAGCTACAAACAATATGATTAACGCAACCATGCTCAGCCAAAGGCTGATTGATCTCATTTCTCATGGCAAGCGCCAGGATATTTTGTACTTCCCTGTATTTGAATCGGATTTGAAAAGGATGGTGAAGTGAGGGCAGATATAGCCAGCATGCCCATGCAGGATAGATTTCAGCATCTTTTCGCTGTAATCTCTGGCCAGCGTTTTCTTGGCAAGCAAGGTCTCGGTAATGAAGTGCCTTTTTTCATCTGTCCCTTTAAACCCGAAGAATCGCTCGAGATGGAGCGATTGCAACGGCAATTGATCAACCGTCTCGAACAGGCGGGTGTCCGGATTCTGGAGATCAATCTCTATGATCTTTCCATTGAAATATTGAAAGCGCGCGATATCTGGAGCCAGATCCTGGAGATGGAAATATCTGTTTCCAAAGAACAGCTCAAGGAGCTGTTGCAGGGAGTGCTGGATCCTGAAACCCATCTTGTGCCAGCCATTGCTATCAAATTGGCGAGCACGGATTTTGATGTGCTGTTTCTTTCCGGGGTGGGCGAGGTGTTTCCTTATATTCGCTCGCATCATGTTCTGAATAACCTGCAGAGCACTGCGAAGGAAAAGCCGACAATCATGTTTTTCCCGGGAGCCTATACCCACTCGTTGGCGACCGGCGCGTCACTGGATCTCTTCGGCAGGCTTCACGATGACAAGTACTACCGGGCGTTCAATATTTTTCACTGCGAAGCATAAACGAAGGAAGCTTGATGACTCTGAGACATATCTTCTGCAAACCGGTTGATCGTCCCATTGAAGGGGTGATCAAGGCTGACGATGAAGCAAGCCTTCGTCTCGAAATTGAAGAATACGTCCTGACCAATGAAGTTGAAAAGCGGCTCGAAGCCTTCCTGGATGCCTATAACAACTACCAAGGCGCCAATGGCGTGTGGGTTTCTGGTTTCTTTGGTTCCGGCAAATCGCATCTGTTGAAAATGCTGGCGCTATTACTTGAAAACCGGCCGGTGGACGGTACTTTGGCGCTTGAACTGTTTCTCCCAAAATGTGGCAGCAATGAAATCCTGCGTAGCGACCTAAAACGCGCGGCTGCTATCCCGTCAAAAAGTATTTTATTCAATATCGATCAGAAAGCGGATGTCATCAGCAAGACCCAAATCGATGCGCTCCTCGCTGTTTTCGTCAAGGTTTTCGATGAAATGTGCGGCTATTACGGCAAGCATGGACATATTGCCCAGTTTGAGCGCGATCTCGACAGCCGAGGACTGTATGAACAGTTCAAGTCAGCTTATGCAGCGGCTGCAGGACGGATCTGGCAGAAAGGCCGGGAGCAGGCATTGCTTGAAGGCCAGAATATCGCCAAAGCCTATGCGCAAGTGACTGGTGGAGACGAATCGCAGGCGACCGGGATGCTGGATAAATACCGCAGCCAGTATCGGGTTTCCATTGAGGATTTTGCTGAGCAAGTCCATGCCTACATCGAACGGCAATCACCTGGGTTCCGGTTGAATTTCTTTGTCGATGAGGTTGGTCAATATATTGCCGATAACACCAAGCTCATGACCAATCTCCAGACCCTCGCCGAGAGTCTGGCCACCAAGTGCCGGGGGCGCGCATGGATCATCGTTACCGCCCAGGAAGATATGGGAATGGTTGTTGGCGAAATGGGTAAACAGCAAGGTAATGATTTTTCAAAGATTCAGGCGCGATTTGCCAATCGCATGAAGCTGACCAGCGCCGATGTTGCAGAAGTCATCCGGAAGCGCTTGCTGTTGAAAAACGATGAGGGCGTGCGTCAATTGTCAGTGCTTTACCACGCGCAATCCAATAACTTCAAAACGCTGTTTGACTTTGCGGAGGGTTCCGTCACATACCGGAATTTCCAGGACCGCGATCACTTTATCCACAGCTACCCATTCATTCCGTACCAGTTCGCCCTGTTTCAATCGGCCATTCAGAATCTGTCGCAGCATAACGCCTTCGAAGGTAAACACAGCTCGGTGGGCGAACGCTCCATGTTGGGGGTGTTCCAACAGGTAGCGATCCAGATTGGGGATCATGAAGTCGGGCAGCTGGCCACTTTTGATCTGATGTTCGAGGGCATTCGCACTGCGCTGAAATCCAACATCCAGAAAGCCATTATCCAGGCAGAAAACCATCTGGATGGCCCCTTCGCGCTCCAGCTGTTGAAAACGCTCTTCCTGGTCAAGTACGTCAAGGAGTTCAAGCCGACTGTCCGGAACCTGTGTGTGCTGATGCTGGAAGGTTTTAATCAGGATTTGCCTGCACTGAGGAAGCGTGTCGAGGCAGCCCTCAGCCTTTTGGAACAGCAGACCTATGTGCAGCGTAATGGCGAGCTTTACGAATACCTGACCGATGAGGAAAAAGACGTCGAGCAGGAGATTAAGAATACCGAAGTGGAGTCGGCTGAAGTCGCCGCCGAGCTTGAAAAGATCATCTTCGACCATGTGATCAAGCTTCGGAAAATTCGCTACGATGCTTCATCTTCTGGAATCCAGGGCCAGGATTATCCCTTCTCCAAAAGACTCGATGATCGTTTGCATGGACGCGAATACGAACTGGCCATTCATGTCATCAGCCCGTTCCATGAACATGCCGAGAATGAGCAGATGATCCGTACCAGCTCTACCTACAATATCGATGCACTTTTCATTCTCCTGCCCGCAGATGAACGCCTAGTGCGCGATATGCTCATGTATAAACGAACCGAGAAATTCATTCGCCAAAACATCTCGATTACCCAGCAAGAAGCAGTCAAACGCATTTTGACCGACAAGGGATTCCAGAACCGGGAACGCTATGCCGACCTGCAGCAGCGCGTCAAAGTCCTGGTGAGCAAGGCCAAGTTGTTCGTGGCAGGCGCCGATATAGAAATCGGTTCAGAGGACGCGCAAACCCGTGTGTTGCGCGGCTTCCATGAACTTATTTCCCGCGCCTATCCGAATCTGCGCATGCTGCGCGGCATTGCCTATACCGAGAACGACATCGCTCAATACCTAAAACATTCGCAGCAGGAACTGTTTGGCAACGATGCCGCCTCCCTGGCCGAATCCGAGCAGGAGCTGTTGGCGTTCATTCAGAGCAATAACCGGAGTGGTGTTCGTACTACCTTAAAGAACCTGCTGGAGACATTCGAACGCAAACCCTACGGCTGGTACTACGCCGCGGTGCTTTGCACGCTGGCCAACTTATGCGCTCGCGGCAAGGTCGAGGTTCGCGTGGATGGCAACTTGCTTGAAGAAGACGAGCTGGAACGTGCGCTGCGCAACACCCATGGCCATGGCAATGTGGTGCTGGAACCCCAGGTCGAATTTAGCGCGTCCCAAGTCCGTGCCCTCAAGGCGTTTTTTGAGGACTTTTTCGATGCTCCGCCTCGCGCCAGCGAAGCCAAGGCGCTCGGCAAGGAAACCGGCGCCGCATTTCAGGAACTCATGTACCAGCTCACCCCGCTGGCGGCTCAGGTGTCCCAGTATCCATTTCTGAATGCGCTGACACCGGTGCTTGAAAAACTCAAGGAATTGACCGGCAAGCCCTATACCTGGTATCTGACTGAGCTGACTCGGCAGGAAGATGCGTTGCTCGACATGAAAGAGCAAACCATTGATCCGATCCGAAAATTCATGGTGGGGGGGCAGAAAGTGATCTTTGACGAAGCCCGTTCGTTTGTTCAGAGCCAAGAGCCCAATTTTGCCTATATCGAAGGCGAAGGGGCGACGCTATTGGTCGCTAACCTCAAAGACCCAGCGTGCTTCAAAGGCAACAAAATCCAGCAGATGAAAAACCAACTGGACCTGTTGAAGACAAACATTAGCGAAAAAGTTAAACAGGTTCGTATTTGTGCTGTTGAAACCCTGACCGTCTTGCAGGACAGAATGCAGGCTATGGATGAGTATCAGAAACTCCCTGATATCAGGCAGGCAGAGCTGAACAAACCATACCAGGACTTGATGGAACATGTTGAACAACAGCATTTGATAGCAGTGATCAACGACCGATTGAGGTATTTCGAAGATCAGGGTTACCAAAAACTGCTGGCCAGGATGGTTGAAATGGCAACTCCCGCACCCGTACCACCGGTGTCGTATGATCATAGCAAGCCGATGCCTGATAGCAAGGATGAGATTCGCGAATCAAAAATCCAGTACATACATTATCGGCAGGTTCGTGTCACCTATGACAAAGCCTGGCTGGCCGATGAGGGCGATGTTGATTGTTATCTGGAGTCCCTGCGCAAGGCGCTACTGGAAGAGATCCGTAAAGGTAAACGAATTCAAATTTAATAGGGCAGGCGACATGAAGATTGCGATAAAAAATCTTGGCGCTATCAAGCAAGCTGAGTTCACGCTTGGTGAACTAACGATAATCTGCGGCGGAAACAACACTGGCAAGACTTATGCCACCTATGCATTGTTTGGCTTCCTATCCTTCTGGCGAGATGTTTTTTCAATCAAAGTGCCAGATGGAGATGTTCGACGCCTCTTGAATGAAGGCAGCATTGAACTGGATATTCAGGACTATATCGACCGCGCACAAACAATACTCAAAAATGGATGCAATGCCTTTACAGAGCAACTGCCTCATGTTTTTGCTTCATCAGACAAACACTTCTCCGAAAGTCAATTTTTAGTGGATTTGGATTCAAGTGACATACAACCAATCCCGATCTTTGATCGCACAATGGGAGCAGCGAAAACCCAGCTTTTTTCTATCTCAAAAAAAGCCGATTCACCATTAGTGACGATTACTCTGCTGATTGAGAAAGAAAAAGTCAGAATACCTCAGGAAGTCATAAGCAGGATCATTGGCGACGCCCTAAAAGATATTGTTTTCGGGCATCTATTCCCGCGTCCATTTATTGCCAGCGCAGAAAGAACCGGGGCTGCAATTTTCAGAAAGGAACTCAATTTCGCACGCAATAGATTATTGGAAGAAATGAGTTCAATGGAAAAGGATATCAATCCATTTGAATTGCTTTCTAAGGTCTACACCGACTACGCACTGCCTGTTAAGTCGAATGTCGACTTCACGCGCCAACTTGAGGAGCTCGCCAAGAAGGATAGCTTTATAGCCAAGGAACATCCTGAAATACTCAATGACTTTACAGATATTATTGGCGGCGATTACCTCGTCACGAAAAATGATGAGCTTTATTTCGTTCCAAAGGGCAAGCGCATAAAACTGACCATGGACGAAAGCTCAAGTGCGGTACGTTCGCTGCTGGATATCGGTTTTTACCTTCGCCATGTGGCCGCCCCGGGCGACCTTCTGATGGTTGATGAGCCGGAGCTGAATCTCCATCCTGAGAATCAGCGGAGGGTTGCCCGGCTTTTTGCACGATTGGTCAATATCGGAATAAAGGTGTTTATCACGACACACAGCGACTACGTCATCAAAGAACTGAATACGCTGATTATGCTGAATCAAGGAGGAAAACGTCTCATGGCGCTTGCTGAACGCGAGAATTATAGCGATTCTGAAATGCTAGATCCCAAAAAGGTAAAGGTGTACATAGCGGAAGAGGCTCTCATTATGTTGGATGGAGCGCAGCGGAAAACAAGATGCCAAACCCTCGTTCAAGCAGATATCGATAGCAAGCTTGGGATAGACGCGCGGAGTTTCGACAAGACCATAGAAGACATGAATCGAATCCAGGATGAGATCGTTTGGGGAGAGGATGAATAATGTCGGATATAAAAATCCTCTCTGAGCTGATTTTAGAATCAGCGTTGGTTCCCCATGAAAATACATACGGAAAGCCAGTCATCAAACTCCAGGAAGCAGGCGTTAAAGACGCCATTTCGTACATTCGGAACATTCCATCGGACGCTATTGTCATCAAGGCGGATAAATTTCCCGCGCCAGAGTCCTTTTTTAAAGGCGACAAAGGAGAATGCAAAAGGGCTGATTTCATTATTATTAGCGAAGAGAAGAAAGTCATTCTGTATGTTGAACTGAAGGCAGGCGCAAAGGATACCAGCCATATAGTTAAGCAGCTAAAGGGTGCTTCCTGTGTAATCTCCTATTGCAAAGAAATCGGAAGGCATTTCTGGAACGAGAATACATTTCTTGATGGCTATGCGCATCGGTATGTTGGCATGGTTAACTTGAGCGTCAGTAAAAAACCATCTCGTCACAAATCGGCGCCACTGCATGATTCACCGGAGACGTTTTTGAAAATCTCATCGCCCCATCACCTTCAGTTCAATCAATTGGCCGCGGTGTAACCGTGGAAACAGCCAAACTCAAAAAATTCGCTCAATTCGCCCGACGCAGCCTGCTGGAGCAGGTCTCCGCCAAGCTGAAACTGGTGCTGGCCGAGAACAGCGCTGCTCGGCGCGAGCGTGCCGAGGCGATCAAGAAGCTTGAGGAGGCGATCAGGGGTCACGGCAAGGAACAGGTCATCGAGCGTGTCGCCTACATCTGGTTCAACCGCTTTTGCGCCCTGCGCTTCATGGACGTGAACCGCTACACCCGCATTGACGTGGTGTCGCCCGCCGAGGGACAGTTCCAGCCCGAGATTCTGGCTGAGGCCAAGATGGGGCACATTGACGAAGAGATGGTTCACAACAAGGTCCGGCAGCAGATCTTCGCCCTGCTCGACGGCAAAGCCCCCAGTCGCGACCCGCAAGGGGAGGCCTATCGCCTGCTGGTGGTGGCCGCCTGCAACTTCTTCCACCGCGCCATGCCGTTCCTGTTCCAGCGCATCGATGACTACACCGAACTGCTGATGCCCGACGACCTGCTCTCGGGCAACGCCATCCTGGCCTACACCCGCGAGGCGATGACGCCGGACGCCTGCGAAGATGTCGAGGTGATCGGCTGGCTCTACCAGTTCTACATCTCCGAGAAAAAGGATGAGGTGTTCGACGGTCTGAAGAAAAACAAAAAGATCACGCCCGAGAACATCCCCGCCGCCACCCAGCTTTTTACCCCGCATTGGATCGTGAAGTATCTGGTCGAGAATTCGTTGGGGCGACTCTGGATGTTGAATCGACCTAATTCGCTGCTGAAAGAGCGAATGGAATACTACATCGAACCACAAGAAGATTTAACCACGGAACACACGGAAAACACGGAAGGGGAAAAACAAGATAATAAAAATTCTGTGTCATCCGTGTATTCCGTGGTTGAAAAAGATTTTTGGCTCGTCAGCAGAATCTGTGGGCGACATCCGGTTCAGGTAGCGCGCCAAGTGCATGATATAATGCGATTTCTGCGCCATGAAAGGTTCGAAATC
>NZ_FNOY01000047.1 GCF_900107165.1 Nitrosomonas halophila | reverse complement strand
GCCCTGACGGGCAACTCCAAATGTATCGGTAATCTTGCTTTTTTACACAAAAACCCTGTCAAGCACTTTTTGCATTTTTTTCGCTGAATAGTTACGATCATTCATTGCAATCATGCCTACTCTTGGTAAGTGGTATCTGTTTCAAATACTGTGACTGGTTTGTGTTGCAAGAGTTTAATGAAAGGTAAGCTGGGGTCTGGCCGGGCGATTATTTGATCAAGGAACCGTCTTTTGCCGTTTCCTGTGATGACCAGGCAGATATGGTCGCTGGCAATCAATGCCCGGAAACTGAGACTCATGCGCAAGGTGGGTGCGGCCGGAGGCGTGGCGGCCTGGCATAGACGGGTGGCAGCCGGATCGAGTGTCATGCCCGGAAAGAGTGAGGCAATATGGCCATCTTCCCCCAGACCGAGAATGGTCAGGCTGAAAGGTCTGGGGATTGCGGACAAACGGGTGTGGAGGCTGGCAATGGCCTGCTCGGGATGCGCATGCGAGGTCTTGAGAGAGATGAAGTGTGGCGGTATCCGCATATATTGCAGGCAATGCTCGCGCAGCAACCGCTCATTCGAATCCTGGTGACAGGTATTCACCCAGCGCTCATCGCTGAGTGTGATATAGATCTGGTTCCAGGGTAAATCCTGCTGCCCTAGCTGTGGCAGATAGGCGCGCGGGGTTTGGCCGCCCGGCACGACCAAACTGGCTTTGTCTTTCTGAGAGAGTGCGTCACGGAGGATCGTGCTGGTATATTGGACAAACGCATGAGTCAGTTCGGGCAGGTGACTGAAATAGTGACGCTGGATCAGGTGGTGAGCTGGCATAGATCAGGTAGGGTTGAAACCTGTTCCGGAAAAGGGTTGGGGTCGCCGGGGCGAACCCGGCCGATAAATGCAACGCCGTTATCCTGTGCGCTCTCGTAATCGACCAACGCATCGCCGATCATCAGTACCCGTTCGGCAGCCAACGCGTGGGTTGACAAAATGTCGGCAACCAGCGTTTCTTTCAGCGCAGGCGCGCCGCGCACCTCGGTGAAATAAGAAGACAGGCCGCGCCGTTCGACGATGACATGCAGTTCATTTTCAGGCGTGCCGGAGGCGACGAATAATGGCATGCAGGCAGCCGCCTGGCGAATCAGCGTATCCGCGCCGGGCACAGGCTGGCAGGCGATTACCGCTTCCATGACGAGCTGCGAAAAGCGTCTATCGAGTGTCTGCTCTTCTTCCAGAGTGAGCGGTGGTTTGTGCAGTAATTGTTGTTGAAAATAATGAAACTTGCGATAACGCGACATGCCACCGTTGGCGCGATGATAGGTGACAGCGGCTTGCGCGATGGCCTCGCCGTAGTCGCGGTACAGTTCGGCAAAGGCCTGGGCCTTGATATCGCCCGACTCAACCACGACACCGTCGAAGTCAAAAATGATGGCTTGCCAGTATTGCAGGGGTTTGATGGAGGTATTCATGCCCAATTGTCCGAGGTGGAAGGTGTCGTATCGTTTTCTTCGTGGCCTTGATTGATCTGTTGATGGATTTCCCTGAGGCAGTCGAGCAGTCCCTGTCCCAGATCGACGTGCTCGTTCAGCACGAGCTTGCGGCCAATACGGGGTTGAAAAGCGTAGGGCGTGATCTGGTAGTGATGCACCGGATTGGCTTCATCGAAATGCAGCGCAACCGGCCAGGGCATGATTTCCGAAATCATGGTCATGACATCGCGTGCGCGCAGCTTCTCCTGGCCGGTCAGAATCAGATGGCGGTTGGCGAATTCCGGGGCCAAAATTTGCACACTCATGCGCGCGGCATCTTCGACATGGATATATTCCCGTATGGCTTCGCCGCTGCCGCGATAAGTAATGGAGTGATTTTGTATGGCCTCGTGCAGCATGCGATAGATGCCGTTGCGTTTGTCCGAACGCCGGCCATACAGCGACCCATAGCGCAGAATAGTGTAATCCAGCCCATATCGCTCATGGTAGGTTTCGGTGAAGCGTTCGGCAGCTTGCTTGCTGGCGCGATAAAACGAACCGGACTCGGAATAGACATAGACGCTGCTGGCAAAGACGAAGCGGCGTGCACCGGCAATGCGGGCGGCTTCCAGTGCGTGCATGTTGCCAAGTACGTTGACGCTGGCAGTGGCCAGTGGCTTGTCATGGGCTTCGTCGATATCGGCAATGGCCGCGAAATTATAGATGAACGCCGCGTCCCGGACGGCTTCAACGACCTGATCAAGCACCATGAGGTCGCCCACAATCATTTCCTGGTCAGGCCGCTGATACGGGGAAGGCGTGCGATCAAACAGACGCACCCGGTAACCGGCATTGGATAGGGCATCGGCGACATGGCTGCCCAGGAAGCCTCCGGCACCCAGTACAACTGCTGTTTCTTGGTGAGGGGAGCTGTTATGCATGGACCACACCTGCCTCAACCAATCCTTGCCATAGATTCTCTGCCGCTTCAAGCTCCATGCGTTGCCGTGCTTCGCGCGCGAGCGACCCGATATGCGAGCTCAGAATCATGCGCTCGGATGCACATAAAGGCCCGGCATAAGGCTCCTGCTCGAAGCAATCCAGTGCAGCGGCACCCAGATGACCGGTTTGCAGCGCGTTGTGCAGGGCGTGTTCATCGATCAATCCACCGCGTGCCGTATTGACCAGAATCGCGCCGGGTTTCATGCGGGCAATCGTGTGCGCATTCAGCAAATGGTGGACCTGTGCTGAATAGGGCAGGTGCAGGCTGACCAGATCGGCCTGTTGCAGGAGTGTTTCCAGTGAGGCAGCTGTCACCCCCTCGGGCATTTGCTGCGGGTAGGGGTCATGGGCAATGACGTGCGCATCGAATGCCAGGCACAGGCGTGCCACGCGCTGTCCGATATGTCCGCATCCAATGATGCCGACGGTTTTGCCAGCCAGTAAGCGGCCTTGTGTCCGGGGCCATTCACCCTGGCGTATCAGCCGATCGGTTTGACAGATATGGCGCAGGCTGCTGAGGATCAACCCCAGGGTCAATTCAGCGACTGCCTGGGCAGGCGCGGCGGGCGTGTTCAGCACCTTGATGTTCAGCCGCGAGGCTGTGGCCAGGTCAACATTGTCCAGTCCGGTTCCGCAGCGTGCAATCACTCGCAAGCTGCCGGCAGCGGCTGTCAATACGCGTTCGGTAAGCGGTTCGACGCCAGCTAACAAGGCGACCGTATCATTGCCAAGCAGCGCGAGGATTTCATCCTCGGTCAATTTGCGCCCATGCGGATTGCTGGTCAGATGAATCTCCTGTGCACGCAGGCGTTGCAGGGCAGGATTGCTGTCGAGATCGAAGGAAGAAGTGGAAATGACGATTTTGCTCATGAGCGGGTTTTGATGATTTGGAGATGATTACGGCACAGGGAATCGAGCATACGAATGTCCAGGCTATAGCCCAGAAAGGTAAAACCGTCCTGGATGCGCTGCTGCAACGCGGCTGGGTCAGGCTCAATGACGTGAATGCCGCCCGCCTTATGGTGGCGGATGCCAGCTTCCAGAACCTCGTGAATAGCCGTTTGCACTTCCGGGTGGTCGAGCTCACCCGGCCGGCCCATCGAGCCGGAAAGATCGTACGGCCCGATGATGTAGGCATCCACATTCGGGACTGACAGTATCGCATCGATATTCTGAACGGCTTCAATATGCTCGATCATGACAATGACGACTGCGTGCGCCTGCAGCCATTGCTGGTATGCCTGAAAACTTGCGCCATAGCCCTGAGCGCGTGCCAGGCCAACACCTCGGTTGCCCGCAGGCGGATAATATACAGCGCTGACCGCTGTGGCAGCGTCCGCGGCCGATTTGATCATGGGCACCATCACACCGGTTGCGCCCGCATCCATCACGCGCTTAATCTGATCCGGATGATTGGAGGTCAGGCGCACAATGGCCGGGCAATGGTGCCCATCGAGCACCTGTATCATCCTCTGAATCTCGCTCAATTCCAGCACGCTATGCTCTGCATCGAGCACCAGCCAGTCGAAACCAGCCACGGCCATGATTTCTGCAATGGCGGTATGGCCGAGCGTAATCCATGAGCCGATGGTCAATTCACGGCGGGCCAGTCGGGTTTTAAGTGACATGCGAAATGCGGTTCCGGTTGTTAGTATTGCGTGAGTAAGGGATCGTCTGCCAGCAGGCCGGCTACACGCGCCAGATCTGCTTCGGTATCGACGGCCTGGGAATCATATTGCGTTTCTATCATCCTGACCTGCCGGCCATGCTCCAGCAGGCGCAGCATGTCTATTGACTCCAGCTGTTCCAGCGGTGTGGGCGGCAGCCGGCAATACGCGTCCAGGCAAGCGCGTGTGAAGGGGATGATGCATACTTGCTTATAGACTGGTGTCATATCGAATCCGCCCTGGGCCAGTGTCGGAATGGGCTGGCGAGTCATGAACAGGGCATCCCCTTGTAAGTCCATGACAACTTTAATCGTGTTGGGGTTCCTGAAATCCGCTTCATTATCGATGCGGCGCGTCAGGTTGACGCATTCCAATTGCGTATCGTGATGAAAAGGGGCGACAGCCGCGTCGATCATGTCCGGATGCACCATGGGCTCGTCACCTTGCACCATGACGATCAAGTCGGCATCGGTTTGCCCGGCGGCTTCGGCAATCCGGTCGCTGGCGCGCTCGTGGCTATCGGCGGTCATGATGACTGGCGCGCCAAAGGATGTTGCCGCCTGCCGGATGGCTTCGTCGCAAGTCGCGATATAAGTGGCGGCCAGCGAGCTGCTCATGGCGACGCGTTGGTAGACATGTTCCAGCATGGTGCGCCCCAGTAGCTGTGCCAACGGTTTGCCGGGAAAGCGCGAAGAACCCATGCGCGCAGGAATCATAGCGATCGTTTTCATATTGATTCAAGTATTGGTAACAAGGTGCGGCTCATTGAGTGGCAGGCGGTTTTGGATTCCTGACTGAATGAATAAACGGACGATGTGAGTGGTTTTGGGCAAGTTGTTGCAACCGGATTCATGGAGATCATTCGCTGTGTATAATGCGGAATTCACGAAACCCATGACTAAATATTTTCTAAATCCCCGCATGATAACACAGGCATGAAAGCCCTTTTTTTTCTCCGCCATTATAACGATATTGATCATATAACGCCGGTCATTATGAAATGGGCCGAATCCAGACATGCTTGTGATGTCGTGTTGATCGGCTCCAAAAAATTCCGGCATGATTTCCGGCTGGAATATTTGGCGGGGCTCGATGGAGTGCGGGTGGCGCATGTGAGCGAGCTGTTTTCACCCTGGTTATATGTGGCTTGGCGGCTGCAAATGTTGCTGTTGACAGGCAATTTGCGCCGTTCCTTTGTGGGGCCCCTGGTGCGCCGCCTGGCCAATATTTACACCGCTAGGCGGCGTGCGCCACTGTGGCGCAAAACGGGACAGCTATTGCTGGAACGAACATTCGGCCAGGATACGCAAGGCGTGCTGGCATTCGACTGGATTGAACGCAACTCGGTGATCGCAGTGGAATGGGTGGAAGCTGTCGTTGCCATGGCGCGCAAACAGGGATTGGGCGCGGTGTCGCTGCCGCATGGCGATAGTCCCCACGCCAATCAACTGATCCGGCGCGGGGAGTGGCGGCTGGGGCCGGACGCGACATTTTCTGCCGCGCGTATTTTTGACCGGTTAGTCGTACCCAATGAATTATGTGCCCAGCGTTTCCGGCCCTTTCTCGAGGAGCAGGCAATCGCCATCCTGGGTTCCCCGCGTTTCAGCGAAGAGTGGCTCGCCAGACTGAAAACTTTGGCGCCGCCATCGCCGCTGGCCAATACCGGGGATCATAAGCGGCTCAAGATCGTGATGTTTTTGAGAAAGGCGAATTTTACGACATTCTGGGAAGAAGTCAGTGAAGTCGTGCACTTGATCGCTGCCTTTGAGCAAGTCGAGCTCATCATCAAGCCGCACACGCGGAGCGGCTGGAAACAGTCATTTACCCGCAGCAAGTCATTACAGAAATTGACGAATGTGCGTATCGCCAGTGACAGCATGCATTCGGTGCATCTGATGAACTGGGCCGATGTCTGCATCGACCTGGCGACCTCGGTGGTCTTCGAGGCGGTTCGTTGCGGGCAGCCTGTTCTGGCAGCCGATTATCTGCACGCTGGGCGTTCGGCAGTGGCTGAATACATGCCAGAAACAGTGCTGCACTGCCGGGATGATGTCTATGAGAAAATCAGTCATTTTCTTGCCAAGGGCTGTCAGGACTTTTATGTGGAAGCACATCGGCAACAGTTTCTGGACCATATGCTGGATGTGGGGGGCAAGGCGGTGTTGGCACACTATGTCGCTTTATTGGAAGAGACTGGCAGTGGCGGGATAGCCGTTGTCCAGGATAAACTGAATCATCCAACTGCGGAGGGTCGCAATGACTAATCTGTTCTCGGTCGAGTTCCTGAAAAATCTGGTGGTAGCGGCTTATGCGGTCAAGGGGGGAGTCAAGACGGTGCAGGTCAGGGGACAGCCGATTCAATTGACAGTCGATCATTGGCGCGTCCTCAAGCGTATCCGGACCTATTCCGTGAAGGAGCCGGATACCCTGGACTGGTTGGACAAATTCGAACCGGGTTCGTGCTATTTCGATATCGGGGCCAATATCGGTCAATATTCCCTTTACCCGGCTAAAAAATTCGGTAACAACGTTCGAGTTTTTGCTTTCGAGCCGCAAAGTAACAACTACTACGCATTGAACAAGAATATTTGGCTTAACGATTTGAAAGATCAGATTACTGCCTATTGTGTCGCGGTCGGCGGAAATAACGGATTCGATAAACTGTATGTACCCAAATTCATTCCGGGAGGCAACCGCTCGCAGTTCGGGCGGGAATCGCTCGAGGCCATGAAGATACCCGCTTCGCATGTCCAGGGGATGTTTGGCGTGACACTGGATGAGTTGTGCGCCAAGTGGGGATTTCCATATCCGAATTACATCAAAATCGATGTGGATGGTATTGAGATCCAGATCCTTAAAGCGGCTGGAAACGTTTTGAGGCATCCCAACCTGCGTTCCGTCATCGTTGAATTGGGAACCGAAGAAGAGCAGCAGGAAGCCATCGAGATCATGCGGCAGACCGGCTTGGCGTTAAAAGCCAGGACGACCCAGAACTGGGGCGAAACCTGTTGTGTATTTGAACCCGATCCAGCAAACGCATGAGTGCAGCACCTGATTCTCGTAGCAAACAGACTGGATTTTTCGGCAAGCCCTTCTTGAAGGATAGCTATGCGCTTGACTGGTGCGAGCTGCTGGCGAGGTTCGCGTTGGGGCTGTTTTGTATTGCGCTTTGGCATAACGGCTTATTCTATGGTGCAATCCCCATTCTGGCGCTGGCCTGGCTGGTCGATGGAGGCTTGTGCAAACTTGATCGTTTACTCAAGCAGCCGTTGGTATGGGGCATCCTGGCGTTTTGCGGCGCATGGCTACTGGGTTTGCTGTGGAGTGATTTCCCGGTGGCTTTCGAAGGCAAGTGGAAAAAGTATTTCATCTTGCTGACTTTCATTCCATTTCTCGCGTTATTGGATAAGAATCGATGGCCCTGGGCGGTGGGCGCGTTGCTGAGTGGCTATGTGAGTATTCTGGCGCTCGGCAGCTATCAATGGGCGATCGAAGGTGCGCAAGGGATTCCCTGGCTTAAATTCTCCTATCTGGGCTATTCGGCGGCGATTGGCGCGGGCGTGATACTGGCAGCTTTTTACGGCTGTGTCGCGGCAACCAGAAGCAGGGTATGCCTGTCCTGGTTATTGGCCTTGCTGTTGCTGTTTCTGCAATTCAACCAGAGTTCGAGGGGGTTGCTGATCGCCACCCTGGCCGCGTTGCTGCTGATGCTGGTGCTGCGTTATAGAATTGAGGGCAGGAAGCTAATGGCCAGTCTGGCCGCAGCGGTGGTGGCCATTGCTGTATTGGCCGCGAGCAGTGATGTCCTGCATGAAAGACTGTACCAGGCCGGTAACGACCTGCGGCTGTTTCAGCAAGGCCATTATCAAACCAGCCTGGGTTACCGGCTGGCAATGTGGGAAATCGGTCTGCGCGGAATTGCCGAACGTCCGCTGCTGGGGCATGGCGCCGGGATGGCCAGACAGTATTTCGATGAGCGCATCGTGACACATCAACAGGGAATTTATCGGAATCTGCCCGAGTTTCAGAAAACAGTGCATTTTCATAATGAATGGATCGAGATTGGGGTGCATTTGGGACTGCTGGGCATATCCGCATGGGTGTTTTTATTATGGTGTTGGTTTCAAGCATTCAAGGGCTGCCGAATGAGCCTGCTTGGCGCGGCGATGGTATGCTATATCGTCATGGCCGGCCTGTCCCATGTTTTTTTATTGTTTAGCCGGATTCCGCCATTGCTGCTCGTCATCACGGCCCTGGCGATTTGCTGGCGGCAGCAGCCAAATGAATCAGATACAATAGATTAGATGATGCGATTTTGGCTACTCATGAATCAACAGCCTCCTGGAATGTTTCGTCGTTTCTACCGTGCAGCCGTCCAACCGAAGTTTCCTGGATAATTGATCAAGTGATGAGGAGGACCGAGTTATGACCAATCTGCAAATGCCGGGCAGTGACAATTCGAGTGTGCTTGCACCGGTCGATCCAGCGATCGAGCATTACATGCTGACCCTGATGGGGCAAACCGACCATGAGGTGCTGACTGAGATGGAGGCCTACGCCTGGGAGAATAATTTTCCGATCGTGGGGAGGCTCGTTGGCACCTCGCTGGAAATGCTTGCAAGAATGATTGATGCCCGCAGGGTATTTGAGTTCGGGAGCGGTTACGGCTATTCTGCTTACTGGTTCGCACGGGCGGTTGGGCGGGGTGGCCAAATCATCTGCACCGACAGCAACCCGCTGAACCAGGAAAAGGCCGCGCAATATCTTGCCGCTGCGGGGCTCTGGGAGAGAGTGGCCTTTCACACGGGCTACGCACAGGATGTCTTTGTGCAGACTGAAGGCATGTTTGATATCTGCTATAACGATGCCGATAAAGGTGGATATCCCGATATCTGGCGCATGGCCAGGGAGCGAATCCGGCCGGGAGGCCTGTATATTGCCGATAATGTGCTCTGGCATGGCCGGGTGGCCGTGGACGACTTTACCGATATCCATCCCGGCTGGACCGAGGCGATCAAAATGCACAACCAGTTGGTCTTCAGCGATCCGGCGTTTGACGCATTCATCAATCCCACTCGCGATGGCGTTATCGTCGCCCGGCGAAAAATGGCATAATAGCGGCCATTCAATCGATTCAGCTTGTTTTTAATTGATCTATTTTGAGGAAGAAAATCTATGCAAATTCATGTTTATGATACTTACGTCAAAGCCAAGGATGGTCATATCATGCATTTCGATGTGTTTACCGATGTGCGGGATGACAAGCAAGCAATTGAATTTGCCAAGCAGTGGCTGGCCTCCATCGGGGAAGTTGATGCGACCGTGACCAGCGAAGAGTGCCGCTTCTGTCACAGCCAGGGCGCGCCTGATGAAGTGGTCGAAGCCATTAAGCAGAACGGATACTATATTTATAAAATGGAAGGCTGCAACTGATAAGCCTCCATACCGGATTGTGTGCTGAGTGCCGAATGGGATAATCACAACAAATATGCAAATATGGAGTTTCATGTAATGAGACGGACATTCACTCGAATAAATATGCTTCTGGCCGCGCTTGTCACGAGCGGCATGGTGCATGCGGCCGAACCCAAAGCGATCGGTGAGTTTGATGACTGGACTGCCTATGTCTACCTAGAGAATAAAAGTAAGGTTTGTTACATGGTCAGCAAGCCAAAAAAGAAGGAAGGTAATTATTCCAAGCGGGGAGATGTGTTTGCGCTTGTGACCCATCGTCCTGCGGAAAAAAGCAAGAATGTATTCAGTTTCGTGGCGGGTTACCCGTTCAAATCGGATAGTGAAGTAATCGTCCAAATCGGAACCCAGCAATTCAAGCTCTTTACCCAAGATGAAACCGCTTGGGCATCTGATGCGGCGACTGATAATAAATTAGCGGCTGCCATACGAGGTGGCAGCACGATGATAGTCAAGGGGGTTTCGGCGCAGGGTACTGCAACGACCGATACCTTCGGATTGAAGGGTTCGTCTGCTGCCCATGCGGCGATTTCCAAGGAATGTGGTATTTAATGAAACCCGGGCAGGCTATCATGGATGACAAAATCACCATTTATCAGAAACCAACCTGCAGCAAGTGTCGTGCGACCCTGGCAATTCTCGATCAGAGTGGCAGGGCGTTCGACAGCATCAATTATTATGAGCAGCCGTTAACGGTCGAACTGTTGCGTGAACTGGTGCGCAAGCTCAATATACCGGTCCGGGGGCTTCTGCGTGCGGATGAACCGCTTGCCCAGGGCAGCGAATCGCTGAATGATGAAGCGCTGTTGCAGCTGATGGCCGACAATCCGGATTTGATCCAGCGTCCGATCGTTGTACGCGGTGATAATGCGGTGCTGGGTCGACCGCCAGAAAATGTCAGCAAGCTATTGGCTGAGTAGATTGCGCACAGCGCGGCAAGGCGTGGGCGTGGTGTGACAATATTTCAGGCCGCACTGATGTCGGTGGTCGGGTGAATCAACACGGGGCGGGTTGTGATGTGACACCCGTCCCGTGTGTTTTCTGCCGTGAAGTATTTATTCAGCTTCGGCTGCTGCAGCGTTCCTGCTGGTGGCGCGTGTGGGCAGTTTTTCCCGGATTCTAGCAGATTTGCCTGAACGGTCTCTCAGGTAATACAGCTTTGCGCGGCGCACCGCACCCCGTCGCTTGACTTCCAGGCTGGCAATCAGTGGGGAATAGGTCTGGAAAGTGCGTTCAACAGCTTCGCCGCTGGAAATTTTTCGCACGATGAATGAGGAATTGAGTCCACGGTTGCGTTTGGCAATGACGACGCCCTCAAAAGCCTGGACGCGTTTGCGATCGCCTTCCACTACGTTCACATTGACGACAAGAGTGTCACCCGGAGAAAAATCCGGAATCGTCTTGTCCAGTCTTGCAATTTCCTCGCGTTCTAACTGCTCGATTAAATTCATTTTCATTGCTCCTGTTTTTTTATCATGTTCATGGGCTGGCTGACAGCTTGTGGGTGTTGTGCTGCTTTAAATTCTTCTAGTAATTTCTGCTCATTTTCAGGAAGTCCCTCCGGGTATTTCTTTGCCAGTAGATCGGGCCTTTTAAGCCAGGTCCTGCCAATCGATTGCTGCAGTCGCCAGCGCTCAATTTTCGCATGGTTGCCGGAGAGCAGCACCTCGGGAACGGGTTGTGCCTGATAGACTTCGGGCCGCGTGTAATGCGGATATTCCAGCAGGTGATCGACCAGGGAATCCTGGCCAGCCGAAGTGGCATCACCCAGGGCGCCGGGAAGCTGCCTCACTATGGCATCGACCAGTACCATGGCCGCCAATTCTCCGCCAGAAATCACATAATCTCCAATTGAAATCTCTTCATCCACCTGGCGCTCGATTAGCCGCTCATCAATCCCTTCGTAACGACCGCATAGTAGTACCAAACCTTCCAGGCTGGACAGTTGTAAAACTTTTGCATGATCCAGACATTTCCCCTGGGGGGAAAGGTAGATCACGCGCGACTTGCGGACAGCATGCCCGGATTGCCAGGCTTTGGCATGGGTGATGGCCTGATCCAGTGGCTGCGCCATCA
This sequence comes from Nitrosomonas halophila, assembly GCF_900107165.1. GTDB lineage: Bacteria > Pseudomonadota > Gammaproteobacteria > Burkholderiales > Nitrosomonadaceae > Nitrosomonas > Nitrosomonas halophila. Next base: position 11,355 of record NZ_FNOY01000047.1, on the reverse strand, counting down.
TGACCATGCCCGGTCCGCCGCCATAAGGCGCATCATCGACTGTTCGGTACCGATTGGTCGCATAATCACGCGGGTTCCAGGTGCGCAGATGATATAAGCCGTTCTTATTTGCCCGGCCTGTGATGCCAAATTGCGTAATCGCATCGAACATGCCTGGCAGAAGCGTGATGACATCGATTTCAAATGACAAAACACATCACCTTCAGTAATCCAGCCCCCAATCCGCCGTGATTTTCCGGGATTTCAGGTCAACCTTGACGATGATCTGATCGATGAAAGGGATCAATCTTTCCTTGTCGCTTCCCGCGGGGCGGACTTGAAGCACCTCGTTCGCGCCGGTCTCAAGCAAACCGGTGACAGTGCCCAGCACCTCGCCTTGGGTATTGCAAACGTGCATGCCGATCAGATCCAGCCAATAATAACCGTCTTCACCATTTTCTGGCAGCTGTGGCAACTCGCTGCGCGGTACCGCAATCTGCAAGCCTTTCAGTTCGGAAGCGCCGGTGCGGTCATTCGATTCCGCCAACGTGACAATCAAGCGGCTGTCATGAATGATATATGAAGCGGGATGCACTGCTCGCCACTGACTCCCATCCTTGCCGAGCCACCATATCGGATAATCAAACAGTCCTTCAATGGTTTCGGTATAAGAGGCAATTTTAAGTTGGCCACGGATGCCATGCGGCCCGATCACATGGCCCAGCACCACCATTTGCTCGCCTGCCGGCAAAGCGTTTGGATCAGTCTTGGGCTGGCGTGCTTGGCTGCTGCTTACCAAATTGCTTGACGAGTCTTGAGACCGTGTCGGATAGCTGCGCACCTTGAGACTGCCAGTATGTCAGGCGGTCCATGTGAATACGCAAACTTTCCTCGCCACCGGTTGCGCGCGGGTTGTAAAATCCTACGCGCTCAATGAACCGGCCATCCCGTCTGCAGCGGGAGTCTGCCACGACCATGCTGTAAAAAGGACGTTTCTTGGCGCCGCCGCGTGCCAGTCTTACTACTACCATAGTATCCCTTATTAAATGATTTATTTGTAAACTAAAACATGCAATTTTATGGTAGTTTTCGGGTAATTAGCAAGCGATATTCAGCCGTTGCGAAAATCTCCGACATCCTGTGCTTGAATCTATTGCCCGTAGACAAACACTATATGCTAGGCAAAAAAGAGAGGGATAGTGACTGTGTCCGTTATGACACAAGCGTCAATGGACGATTCTGGCCTGCGTGTATTCTGCTGAAAATTAATTGTACGAGAGCGTGCATGACCATATTCCCTCAGTTCCCAAAATATGAAAAGTTCAACATTTCATCCAACAACCGGTACAAAAAACCAGCAAGAAATTACGCTCATGGATCCGTCGGCAGAATTGCTCGCCGAGGCTAATCGTTGCGTGGCTTGCGGACTCTGTTTGCCGCATTGCCCAACCTATCGCCTGACGCTGTCGGAGGCGGACTCACCGCGTGGCCGCATTGCGCTGATGAGCGGCGTTGCCAACGCGCGCATTCCCATGAATGCGCGCTATGTGCAGCATATGGACCGGTGCTTGACTTGCCGCGCTTGCGAACGGGTCTGTCCGAACAACGTGGCCTATGGCCGCTTGATCGATCAAGCGCGCACCATGATCCAGGCCAATGTCCAAGCCAGGGCGGCCAATGACGGGGGCGAAGGGCGGTCACGGCAGGGACGCTTGCGGCATTTTCTCGAACGGGTCTTGATTGCCCATCCGGCTCGTTTCGACATGCTGCGTCCGTTTGTGCGTTTAGTGATCAAAAGTCGTTTGCTGGCCATGCTGTTGCGACTGAATATACTCAAAAAGCATGCGCTGATACAGTCCCAGTGGTTTTTGACCCGTCGGCACCTGCCCGGTCATTTTTGGCGCACTTCCTATCCGGCCAAAGGCCGGCCGCGTGGCGCCGTCGCATTGTTTCTGGGTTGTGTCACACGTGTGATCGATATGGAAACGCTTCTTTCGGCGCTGACCGTGCTGAACCGGCTGGGCTATACGGTGCATGTGCCGCGCGCGCAAACCTGCTGCGGCGCGCTTTATCAGCATGCCGGCCTTGCCGATGAAGCGGCAGCACTGGCCCGGCGAAATCATCAGGCATTCGCCGGGCTGGACATCCAGGCTATCCTCAGCACCGCTTCAGGTTGCGGCGCTCAGTTGGTGGATGTCGCGGCGCAATCGCCCGCGCATGCAACTGCCGTGCCGGTCATGGATATCCACCAGTTTCTGGCCGGACAAGACTGGAGCGGAATCCACTTCGCGCCTTTACAGCGGAAAGTGGCCGTGCATGAAGCCTGTACCCTGCGCAATGTCTTGCGTGCATCCAATCATCTTTACCCGCTGTTGGCACGGGTGCCCGGTCTTGAAATCCAGGCGCTGGCCGGCAACGATCAATGCTGCGGGGCGGCTGGCACCTATTACCTGGATCAGCCCGAGTTCGCGAATGCCTTGCTTGATGATAAACTGCAGGCTATCGAGCAGGCAAATCCCGATTACCTGGTGACGGCCAATGTTGGGTGTGCATTGCATATGGCTAACGGCCTGTTAAAAGAAGGGAAAAACATCGAGGTTCTGCATCCTGTGACATTGCTTGCGCGGCAAATGCGTATACTATAAAACATAGGTGTCCTGCGGCACGTCCTTCCTCGATAGTCGGATACCGGCGGACGATAGCAGAGGCTGGAACCAAAATCGGGCACAGCGAGCCGATCATCAACTATCGATAGCCAGCTTGCTTTTGCCTGGGATAAGGATTGCGCCATGTACCCGTGTACTGCAGGCGGCGGATGTTGATGTCCCGCATATACTGCGAATATTCGGATTGTTTGCTCGGAAACCTGTTTCGGCGTCTCGCGCTGAATTCAGTCTAACGCGCCACATCGATAAGAGAGTAGAGCCATGCTGAAAGTAGATAAATTGATCATCGGTTTTGATAATGCTTTGCGTACACTGCTGGCGCCAGCCAATACCAGCCGTCCGGTGCCGGGTAGGAATCTACCCGAAAATGAATTGAGCGAAGCCGAAAAACGTGAATCGGTTGCGCTGATGCGGATCAACCATGTCGGTGAAGTCTGTGCGCAGGCGCTTTATCAGGGTCAGGCGCTGACAGCGCGCAATGTCGCGGTGCAACAAGCCCTCAACCAGGCGGCGCGTGAAGAGACCGAGCATCTCGCCTGGACGGAACGGCGCATTGCCGAATTGGGCGGACGCAAGAGTTTTCTCAATCCATTCTGGTATGGCGGATCATTTACGTTGGGATTGGTTGCCGGTGTGCTGGGCGATAAGTGGAATCTGGGTTTCCTGGCCGAAACGGAGCGCCAGGTCGAGGCGCATCTGGCCGACCATTTGCGCCGCCTGCCTTATCAGGATGTCCGTAGCCGTGCGATCGTGTCGCAGATGAAAGTCGATGAAGCGTGTCATGCAACCATGGCTATTTCGCATGGGGGCGGCGAGCTGCCTCTGCCGGTTAAGCTGGCCATGAAGTTGGGTTCGAAGACCATGACGCGCACGGCCTATTGGGTTTGATTGCACAACTTTTTTCGAATCGGCAACGCTGTGATGCAAAACGTCAATCTCACTGATCATTTTCTGATTGCCATGCCCAGCTTGGAAGATTCCTTCTTTGCCAAGTCCTTGACCTATATTTGCGAACACAATGAGCAAGGCGCGCTGGGGTTGGTGGTCAATCGCCCGACCACGCTTTCGGTTGAGGAGTTGTTGAAACAACTCGGCATGTCGCCCAAGGTAGCCGGCTCTGTGGATGCGATGGTGCTGCTGGGCGGTCCGGTACAAATCGACAGTGGGTTCGTACTGCACCAGCCTATCGGATCCTGGAAAACAACGCTTTCTGCCAATACCACCATAGGGTTGACGGCCTCCATCGATATCCTGCAGGCGGTCGCGGACTGTCAGGGGCCTGAAAAAATGCTGGTGACACTGGGTTATTCGGGCTGGTCGGCAGGCCAGCTTGAACAGGAGCTGGCGCAAAACGCCTGGTTGACGGTGCCCGCTTCGGCGCAAATCCTGTTTGAGCTGTCGACCGAGCAGCGGCTGCCAGCCGCCATGCAATCGCTCGGCATCGATTTTAGCAATTTGTCCAATGAAGTCGGTCATGCCTGAGAAATCCCCTGGTGGACAATCAGGGCCGTTATGCGCATGAACGAAGGTTTGTCACCCACTTCCTGCAACGCCTTGTCTGGCACCGTGCTTGCGTTCGATTTCGGCAAGCGGCGGATAGGGGTCGCCATCGGTGAATACGAATTGCGCTTGGCGCATCCGCTGACAACCATCGATCAGGCTATCACGAAACTGCGCTTTGACTGTATTGCCAAGTTGCTTGAAACCTGGCAGCCTGTGCTGCTGGTGGTGGGGCTGTCTGTCCATGCAGACGGGTCCGAGCATGAGCTGACGCATTTGTGCCGCCGTTTTGCCAGGCGCCTGGAAGGCCGTTTTGGTGTGCCGGTCGTGTTGGTCGATGAGCGCTACACGACGATCACCGCCCGTTCCGCGCTGGAGGAAGCAGGGGTCACGGGCAGAAAACAACGGCCGATGATCGACCAGATCGCCGCCCAGCATATCCTTCAATCCTTTTTCGATGCTTCCTATGCCACTTCCTGACGCAGAACAATTGCTTGCCGCACTCATCGAGCAACTCCGGCCGGCTGTCGCCGATGATACGATCATCGTCGGCATCCATACCGGCGGTGCCTGGCTGGCGCAACGCATCCACCAGGCATTGCAGATCCAGACCGGGTTAGGCGTGCTGGATATTTCTTTTTATCGCGATGACTACAGTAAAATAGGGCTGCACCCGCAGGTCAAACCCTCGCAGCTGCCGTTCGAAGTCGAAGGCAGTCATATCGTCCTGGTGGACGATGTGCTCTATACCGGCAGAACGGTGCGCGCCGCCGTGAATGAATTGTTCGATTATGGTCGCCCGGCCAGTATTCATCTGGCAGTACTGGTGGATAGGGGCGGCCGGGAGTTGCCGGTTGCTGCACAGTACACCGGTGCAACGCTGTCTTTGGCGGCGAATAGCATGCTGGAACTGAAGCAGGCCGAAGACGGGCAGCTGAGTTTAGGGCTGCGCGACATTGCCAGTGGTGCCTGGTCCGGGCGGGGTGCTGCGGTAGACTGCTGAACCTGTTGTGGCCATTGGCGTGATAGGGCCACTCCTGGCTTGCGGGTGGCAGCGCTTATTCTGCCGTTTGGCTACTTTCTCTATCTATCAATCCGCATGCTTTTCCATATTCAAGTTAGACATCCAAGATCATGAGCGCGCATCCACAACTGAACAAAAATGGCGAGCTGCAGCATCTGCTCACCACGGAAGGACTGCCCGCATCGATTCTGCAGCATATTCTCGATACGGCGGAATCGTTCACTGGCGTGACCGAACGGGAAGTCAAGAAAATCCCTTTATTGCGGGGCAAATCGGTATTCAACTTGTTTTTCGAGCCAAGCACCCGTACCCGCACCACTTTCGAGATCGCGGCAAAACGCCTTTCTGCCGACGTCATCAATCTCAACATGGCGGTATCGTCGCAAACCAAGGGCGAAACACTGCTGGATACGGTCGACAATCTCTCGGCCATGCATGCGGACATGTTCGTGGTGCGTCACAGCCTGAGCGGCGCGGCGCACCTGATCGCCAAGCATGTCCGGCCCGAGATCCATGTCATCAATGCAGGCGATGGCTGGCATGCCCACCCCACACAGGCCTTGCTCGATGTCTTTACAATTCGCCGCTACAAGCAGGATTTCCGGGCGCTGAGGGTGGCGATTATCGGCGATATCCTGCATTCCCGGGTCGCGCGTTCGCAAATTCATGCGCTGACTACGCTGGGCGTGCCGGAGATCCGGGTGATCGCGCCGAAAACCTTGCTGCCTGCCCGGGTCGAGCGTTTGGGGGTGCATGTCTACCCAGACATGGCGGCAGGATTGAAGGACGTGGATGTATTGATGATGCTGCGCCTGCAGCGTGAACGCATGCAGTCGGCGCATTTGCCCAGCAGTGAGGAGTATTTCAAATATTACGGATTGACCCCTGAAAAGCTCGCGCTCGCCAAGCCCGATGCGATCGTGATGCACCCTGGTCCCATGAACCGCGGCGTTGAAATCGATTCGGATGTCGCAGATGGTACCCAGTCGGTGATACTGCCGCAGGTCAATTTCGGTATTGCCGTCCGTATGGCAGTCATGTCTATTCTTGCCGGAAACTAACACGCTACTTGCCATGAAAATATGTATTCAGAGGGGTCGTTTGATCGACCCAGCCAGCGGTATCGACCGGGTCGGACAGCTTTATCTAGCCGATGACAAGATCGTATCCATCGATACCCGCCCGGAAGGCTTCCAGAATTGCCGCACAATCGATGCCAGCGGGCTGGTCATCGCGCCGGGCCTGGTCGACTTGTCCGCCCGCCTGCGCGAACCGGGGCTGGAATACATGGCCACGCTTGAATCGGAGCAGGAAGCGGCTGTGGCGGGCGGTGTGACCAGTCTGGCCTGTCCGCCCGATACCGATCCGCCGCTGGACGAACCCGGCCTGGTCGAAATGCTCAAGCACCGTGCCCGCAATCTCGACCGGGCACGCGTCTTTCCGGTCGGGGCGCTGACGCAGGGACTCAAAGGCGAGCGCTTGACGGAAATGGCCGAACTGCATGACGCGGGCTGCGTTGCCTTCAGCCAGGCGGATGCGCCGTTTGCCAATTTGTACGTACTGATGCGGGCGATGCAGTATGCCGCCACCTTCGGTTTTGCGGTATGGTTGCATCCTCAGGATGTGCATCTGGCCAATCTGGGCGTGGCGCATGAAGGCGAAATTGCCACCCGGCTGGGCCTGCCGGCGATTCCGGTGTGCGCGGAGACGATCGCGCTGTCCAACATTCTCTCCTTGATGAAAGAAACCGGCGCGCGTGTCCATCTTTGCCGTATCTCCAGTGCCGAGGGGGTGGCCCTGGTGCGGGCCGCCAAGCAACAGGGCTTGGCGCTGAGCTGTGATGTGGCTGTTCATCATGTGCATTTGACGGATATGGATATCGGCTTTTTTGACGCCAACTGCCACCTTATGCCACCGTTGAGAAGCCTGGCTGACCGTGATGCGTTGCGCGCGGGACTGCTGGATGGCACGATCGATGCCATCTGCTCGGATCATGCGCCCGTCGATGAAGATGCCAAGCTGGTGCCGTTTGCCCAGTCTGCGTCTGGTGCAACCGGTCTGGAGTTGTTGCTGCCGCTGGTTCTGAAGTGGGCGCAGGAGAGCCGTCTTCCACTGGCCGATGCGCTCGCGCGTGTCACCTTGCAACCCGCCCGGGTGCTGGGGGTGGATGTAGGCCGCCTGGCCCCCGGTGCAGTGGCCGATTTGTGCATTTTCGATCCTGACGACTATTGGACGGTCAGTCCATTGAGGTTGAAAAGCCAGGGAAAAAATACACCTTTCCTTGGAATGGAATTATGCGGCCGTGTAAAATTTACCTTGGTCGGCGGACAGATTGTCTATGATTCCGGTCACGCTGGCTTGCCGCGCTGAGGGTATTGCGCGCACAAACACGCCCGGCATGCTTGCGCGGCCGAATTGTCATTCTTAACTTACCTTACGCGAATTGATTATCTGATTATGAGAAACCCATTGCTCGATTTTTCCGGTCTTCCGCATTACGAGGAAATCCAGAACGCACATATCACGCCGGCGATCGACGAGTTGTTGCGCGATTGCCGCACCGTTTTGAATAACGTCAAGCAGCAGTCAGTCCTGGCCAATTGGCAGGATTTCGTGCAACCGATGGTGGATGTGAACGAGCGCCTGGCGCGTGCCTGGGGGCAAGTGTCGCATCTGAATGCCGTCATGAACAGCCCCGAATTGCGTGAAATCTATACCGCCAACCTGCCGCGCATTACCCAGTATTATGCCGAAATCTCGCAGGATCCGGTACTGTTCGAGAAATTCAAGCAGTTGCGTGCAAGCGCCGAGTTCGGTGAGCTGAGTCAGGCGCGCAAGAAAGTGGTCGAGAATCAGCTGCGTGATTTCAGGCTGGGCGGTGCGGAGCTGCCAACCGAAGAGAAAGCCCGTTTCATGCAGATTCAGGAAGAACTGTCCGCGTTGCACGCAAAATTCAGTGATAACCTGCTCGATGCCACCAACGCATTCCATTTGCTGATTGAAAACGAGGAGCAGTTGTCGGGGATCCCGGCGGATGTGCTGCAGGCAGCCCGGGATGCGGCCGAACAGGATCCGGCGATCACCCAGCCGGGCTGGAAGTTTACGTTGCATGCGCCTTCTTACCTGCCGGTCATGCAATATGCGGATAACCGGGCGCTGCGCGAACAGATGTACCGTGCCTATGCGACGCGCGCCAGCGAGCTGGAAAATTGCCTGGAGCAGGGCGAGGGGCGTGACAACATGCCGTTGATTGAGCAAATCCTCCGTTTGCGCCGGGAAGAAGCCAGACTGCTTGGCTATGACAGTTACGCACAGGTTTCGCTGGCGCCCAAAATGGCGGAAACGCCCCAGCAAGTGCTCGATTTCCTGAACGAGCTGGCCACCAAAGCCAAGCCTTATGCGCAAAAAGATCTGGCGGAGCTGACGCAATTTGCCGCCGATAAACTGAAGCTGAATCAGCCCGAAGCCTGGGATCTGGCCTATGCCAGCGAGAAGCTGCGCATCGAGCGCTATGCCTTCTCCGATCAGGAGGTCAAGCAATACTTTCCGGAAAACAAGGTCTTGCCCGGCATGTTCAAGCTGGTGGAAGCGCTCTATGGTATTCGCATTCGCGAAGCGGAAAGGCCGGTGCAACGCTGGCATCCGGATGTAAAATTTTTCGACATTCTGGATGGGAAAGAAGCATTGATCGGTCAATTCTATCTCGATCTTTACGCTCGCCCCGGTAAGCGTGGCGGTGCCTGGATGGATGACGCCATTACCCGGCGGCGGATCGAGGTGCCAGAAATCGGCCGCTCGGAAATCCAGACCCCGGTCGCCTACCTGACCTGCAACTTCTCCGCACCCGTGACGATCAACGGCCAGCTACGCCCGGCATTGTTCACGCATGATGAAGTGATCACGCTCTTTCATGAATTCGGCCATGGACTGCACCACTTGCTGACCCAGATCGATGAACTGGGCGTCTCCGGCATCAATGGCGTGGAATGGGATGCGGTCGAACTGCCCAGCCAGTTTATGGAAAATTTCTGCTGGGAATGGGAAGTTGTACGCGACATGAGCTCGCATGTGGAAAGCGGCATGTCGCTGCCGCGCGCCTTGTTCGACAAAATGCTTGCGGCCAGGAATTTCCAGAGTGGGCTGCAAACCCTGCGCCAGATCGAATTCGCCCTGTTCGACATGCACCTGCATACCGATTTTGATCCGCATGGCGATCAGACCGTCCTGCAGTGCCTGGACGCCATTCGCCGCCAGGTCGCTGTCATCATGCCACCGGCTTTCAACCGCTTCCCCAATAGCTTCGCCCATATCTTCGCTGGGGGCTATGCCGCTGGCTATTACAGCTACAAATGGGCGGAAGTTCTGTCAGCCGATGCCTATAGTATGTTCGAGGAGAACGGTGCTGGCCAAGTGGTCAACGCGCAGACCGGCGCACGTTTCTGGAACGAGATCCTGGCTGTTGGCGGCAGCCGCTCCGCGCTCGAATCGTTCATTGCGTTCCGCGGACGCGAACCCAAAATCGATGCGCTACTGCGTCATCATGGCATGGCAGCTTAATTACTTCCGGTACGGGTTCATGATGCAAAGCAAGAAATTCGCATCATGAACCATTCCGCTCAGCGAGCCGAATAGATCTCTGCTCGTAGGATGCGTTCACGCACCGAGAACCCGCCTTGTATCCCCTCGGTTTGGTCCACTTGAACCACCTGAGGGAATCCATGCCCCTTTTATTCGTGTAGATTCGCGTCCATTCGTGGTTATCAAAAAAACGCCGGTTGCCCGGCGTCTGAATTTTCTCTGATTATGGTTGTTTCTTGTTGGTATGCTGTTTTAGAGAGTCTCGGTTGAGAACATCTGTATTATTGATACCACTTGTAGTAGAGCAATAAATGTGCCAATTATTTAAGCAGTTGATTTGTATATATTAATATAATATACGAAAAACGCAGATTGGAAAATGTAAATTTTTCTGACAACGGTAGAGCTTGGGGCGCAATTCTCAAGGGTGCGCTTACGCACCATTCAACTGAAGGCTGTGTACTCGTTGGTATCCACTATGGCAGGAATTATTATCCAGTGCGACGGATTTTCCAAAAATGGTTTACGGGAATATATTAGAATTCCAGATCCAGTAGGTGATCCAGATTGGCACGAGCCTTCGCCAGGAAGTTCTGACAATAATCCAAGAGGTAATCACAATATGGTACAAGCTATCAAATTATTTTTAGCTGTGCTGCTGAGCAGCATGTCATTTACTGTCAATGCGCTGGTTCTGGAGCAGGCACCTTATTTTTTTGATGATGAGAACAACGTTGGGGGGGATGGTTACCTGAGTGTGGAATCTGCGGGTGCTCAGGTTGCGGAGGATTTTCGGTTTGCAGAGGATGTGATCTTGACATCGATCAGTTGGTGGGGCAGTTACGATCCTTTTGCGCCGGAAACGGAGTCATTTGCTGTACGCATTATCGGAGATGACGGAACAGGAAATCCAGCGCCAGGTTTCCCGCCATTGTATGAAACTATTTTTACTGGGCTGGGAGAAGATAGTGGGTTTGTCGATCTTTTTGACGAAACCGTTTTTCAATATAAAGTAGCTGGTCTCAATTGGTCATTGCAAGGTGGAGTGGATTATTATCTTTCGATTTTCAGCAATGCTGGGGCGTCAGATTGGTATTGGTTGGAGAGCCAGGCGGGTGACAATAAAAACTGGTATCGCGAGAATGATACCGGTCCATGGTCTGTTGATAGTCCGGATGCTTTGAATATGTCATTTCATCTGGAAGCTGTCCGAGCTGCCAGTGTACCTGAGCCAGCTACCTGGCTATTAATGCTCATTCCTTTGATTGGGCTGTATCGTAAAACAGTCACAGCTATGTGATCGTTTCCAGCTATTGGAAGCTCGCACCGAAACATTCGAGTGCGATGCGGGAGTGTGCCGGGAGGATTGCCTGGCAGCAGGCGGCGTTGAGCGGCAATGGTTTTTATGCCGCTATACAATTTTCAGTTCGATCTGAGTGTGCGTTGGGCAAGCATTGAGAAGGCGTAGCGGTAACTCGGCTTCCTGCATGCGCCGGCTGAACCGATGGCAGAATTTATTAGTCCGAAGTAAGGTTAAAACCACCGCCTTTAAGGCGGTAAGATTTATCTTTTAAAATTTTGGACGTACCATGATGCTAAAAGTAGGGG
>NZ_FNOY01000019.1 GCF_900107165.1 Nitrosomonas halophila | reverse complement strand
TTCTGCTTCCGAGGCGCTTTCCCTGCTCTTCGCTGGGAAACTGCCTGATTTTATGTTGCAGAATGACTGAGAGAAAGAATACGCTGAATAGTTACGAATGATCTTCACTTTAATTCAGGTCGCCGCAGATTGCTTGAACTGGGAGCGGCGGGCTTGGGGGGCTTGATGATTGCCCCCTTTCTGTTTCCAATCAGCGGCCAGGCAGCGCCAAACAGATTGGCCGCTATCGGTCCGCTTCAAGCGCCGGATGCCAACGGGGTCCGTCTGCCTGCCGGCTTCGCTTCACGCATTATTGCCAGATCTGGCGATGACCTGTTTGGCTATCGCTGGCATGCCGCACCGGATGGGGGCGCGGCCTTTGCCTCGCAGAACGGCGGCTGGGTTTATGTCTCCAACAGCGAAATGAAAAACAAGACTGGCGGTGCCGGTGCCCTGCATTTCGACCATACAGGCCAACTGATTGACGCCTATCCGATTCTGAGTCATACCACACTCAATTGCGCCGGCGGCGCCACGCCTTGGCGAACATGGCTGTCCTGTGAAGAAACGAAACGTGGCCATGTCTGGGAATGCGATCCATTCGGCACACAACCCGCCATCATCCGCACAGCACTGGGAAGATTCAAGCATGAGGCTGTCGCGGTTGATACCGACAGCATGCAGCTTTATCTGACCGAAGATGAGCCGGATGGCTGCCTGTACCGCTATACCGCCAACAAATTTGACGCCAGCGGCACACCGGTCCTGGATGATGGATATCTTGAAGTGATGCAGGCACTGGCCGGCAGTCACGGAAAGAGGGTTCAGTGGCAACGGTTACCCGATCCGGCCGCCATCCTGCAGGCAACCCGCAAACAGGTCGCGCAGGCCATGCACTTCAACGGAGGCGAAGGTATCTGGTACCAGCATGGCGTCGTTTATTTCACGACCAAGGGCGATAACCGGGTATGGGCATACCATACGAAACATCGGCAGCTCGATATTCTTTACGATGCTGCCCGTCACGCTTCCCCTGTGCTAACCGGAGTAGACAATCTGACCGCCAACAAAACTGGCGAGCTGCTAGTAGCCGAAGATGGCGGCAATATGCAAATCGTCATTTTATCAGGCCACACGATTAAACCTCTCCTGCAGATCGTCGGCCAGAAACGCTCCGAAATCACTGGACCAGCCTTCAGTCCGGATGGCTCCAGGCTTTATTTCAGCTCACAGCGCGGCACAACCGGACGTCATGAAGATGGCATCACTTATGAAATCACAGGATTTCCCCGCCAATCGTTGTGAATTGGGTATGCGCGCTGGACAAACGCTTTGCATTGACCGCCCCATCAGTCCGGGGCGTTCAGTCCGGTTTGCGCACATCGACGGCGCTCAGCAAGCCACGTAAAATATTGACTTCCTCTTTTTCCAGGCGGGTACGTGCGAACAAGCGGCGCATGCGGCGCATGAGCCGCTTGGGTTGTTTGGGATCGAGGAATCCACTCGTGATCATGATTTGCTCCAAATGGCGGTGAAATCCTTCAACTTCATGCAAGCTGGCCAGTTCCGGCAAACGGGCAGCGGAATGCATCACCGACTCATCAAGCGCCATACGCAACTCATAAGCCATAATCTGAACGGCAGCTGCCAGGTTGAGCGACGAATAGGCGGGATTTGCCGGAATCTGCACGGTCAGTTGGCACTGACTGATCTCAGAGGCAGTGAGGCCCGCACTCTCACGGCCAAACAGCAAGGCAACCGGCTGCTGCCGTGCTTGCCGTACGAGCGCCATGGCTGCCTGTCTGGCGCTCAGAGTTGGATGCGGCAGATCGCGTGGACGAGCAGTCAAGGCTGCAGCCAGATGGGTGTCTCTGACCGCTTCATCCAGATGGGTACAAACCTGGGCAGATCCCAGTATATCGCGCGCGTTGGATGCGCGCGCATCCGCTTCGCTGTCCGGAAAACGCTTGGGATTAACCAGGTAGAGCTTACTCAAGCCCATGGTTTTCATGGCCCGGGCAGTCGCGCCGATATTGCCTGGATGGCTGGTATGGCTGAGCACAATCCGGACATTGTCGAGCGGTGAAACTGGATTCATATTAGAATAATGACCTTTTGTTTATAGATTTTAATTGGAATACTTCAACATGCACCCCATGCTTACCATCGCAGTGAAAGCTGCACGTCGTGCGGGCAGTATCATCAATCGCGCTTCCCAGAACCTGGAGCGATTGACTGTCACACGCAAGGCCCACAGCGATTTTGTCAGCGAAGTGGATGGCGCTGCAGAAGAAGCAATTATCAAAACATTGCTGGATGCTTACCCAGATCATTCGATTCTAGCAGAAGAGAGCGGCAACAGCGGAGACGCAAGCAAATCAGAGTATCAGTGGATCATCGACCCGCTGGATGGCACTACTAATTTTCTGCATGGCTTTCCCAAATACGGAGTTTCAATCGCGCTGCTGCACCGGGGCGTGCTATCACAAGCGGTGGTATATGATCCAGTGATGGACGAATTGTTCACCGCCAGCCGCGGCGGGGGCGCTTTCCTCAACGACCATCGTATCCGCGTCACTAAACGCACGCAATTGGGCGAATCGTTGATCGGCACCGGATTCCCATTTCGCGATTTCACCCATATGGAAGCCTATTTGGCCATGTTCAAGGATGTCATTCCGAGAACTGCCGGCATCCGCCGTCCAGGATCCGCAGCGCTGGACCTTGCGTATGTCGCGGCGGGCCGCTACGATGGTTTCTGGGAAATGGGGCTGGCGCCATGGGACATGGCGGCTGGCTGTCTACTGATTCTCGAGGCAGGCGGCATGGTCAGCGACTTGGAGGGCAATGAGCACTTCCTGAAAAGCGGGCAAGTGGTAGCAGGCAATCCAAAGATTTTTGTACAGCTTCTGCAAATCATCGCCCCACATCTGACCGAGCAACTCATTGCCGAAAATCGACCGACTGCCAGGCAGGTCAAGTAATTTCGCGAGATTGGCCATTTATTCAGGAGGGACATAATGGAGAACCGCGCACATGCGTTTGCAGCCGGCCTATTCGTCATCCTGCTGAGCGCTGCATTGGCCATGGCAGTAAAATGGTTTAGCAGCGAAAGTATCACCTACGATCACTATTTTGTGATCTCGGAAGGTGGATCGGTATCCGGATTGAACCCGGAGGCATCGGTTCGTTACCGTGGCGTGAATGTCGGAAAAGTCGAGGATATTTATTTCGACGTCAAAAACATGCGCAACATCATCGTGCGCATCGCCGTCAGCAATCAGGTCACGCTGCCTCAGAATGTCTATGCACAGCTTGCCAGTCAGGGCATTACGGGTTTAGCCTATATCGAGCTCAACGATGACATTCTTGAAATCGGGGTTGGCGATCTGGAACCCGGCATGCACATTCCCCTGAGATTGTCGCTCATCAAGACCCTCTCCGACTCACTGGAGGAGGTGCTGAGAAACTCGAATGAAGCGATCAAACGCATGAACAGTTTGTTGAACGAGCAGAACCAGGCCCATATCGGCGATATTCTTGGCAATCTGGCCAGAACGATCCAGCATTACGATGATTTTGTCCTGCAATTTCAGACCGATATCCAGGCGCTGCCGCAGCTCACAAACGAGAGCCTCACGACGCTCAAACACACCCAGAAAATACTGGGAGATGTCGGCCAGGCCTTACAAAAAATCAACCAACAAGGAGGCATAGCCGATCGCATCACCCACGGCTCACTGGAAATGGCGGAAACACTCACCAGCCTGAGGGAAACCAGCTCAGCCATCACACAAAGCACGCAGACCCTCAATCAGCTGCTGCATTCGCTGGAAAATCAACCGCAGAGCCTGATATTCGGCAAACCTCCGGCCCAGCCCGGACCAGGCGAAGCGGGATTCTTGCCACCCCAGTCAAATTGACAATGAAGAAATATCTTGTCGCACTGTTGCTTGCCGGGTGTACACTGACACCCAAAGCGCTGCCCCCGGTCTCGACCTATGATCTGGGACCGATGCCCCAGCCACAACCGCAAGTTTCACTGCCTCTACACCCAATCATACAGCTTGCAGAAATTTCGGCGCCAGTCTGGCTGGATACCCAAGCCATTCGCTACCGTCTGGCTTACCATGATCCGGCACAAACCTATGCCTATGCCAACAGCCGCTGGGCAGCGCCGCCAGCAAAGTTGCTGACGGAACGCATTCGGCAGCATATCGCGACATATCACGGCGAAACAGATAGTAACATCAGCGACGGTCTGCCAGCAGCCAGCTATCTGTTGAGAATCGAACTGAGCGAATTTGTACAAATATTTGAGCAGGCGCACAGCAGTCAGGTGATGATAGGATGGCGGGCCCATTTATTTGAGCGAAAGACCCAATCTATCGTGGCGCAGCGCAATTTTTCACTTGCCGGATCGACAGAAACCGCCGATGCGGCAGGCGCTGTCAAAGCTTTTATATGGCTCAGCGACCAGCTGGCCAGCGAATTGACAGAGTGGCTGGTCCGCAGCATCAGTCAGGCCCAACATTCCAACCGCTCTGATATCAGTAATCGGCGATCAGATACCGTCCTTTGATAGCCATCACTATTTTCCAATTTACGCCTGCGGACGAATAGAATCGCCATTTCTGTTGCAGGCATACCAGGCAATCAATCGTTTCATGACATATATGACTCATCCATCCTTGATATTTTCACCTATTTGCATGCGCACGCTGGCTCTTGCCGTTTTGCTGCCTTTGCTGTTGACCGCCTGCGGTCACAAAGGACCGCTGTATCTGCCCCAGGAAGATCCTGCCAAGAATGCGCAGAGGCAGTCATGAACGATAGGACTCCATTCTGCTATCGCCAGGATCAGCTTTTTGCCGAATCGGTCTCGCTGGCAGACATTGCTGCCGAATTTGGCACCCCCTGCTACGTCTACTCACGCGCGGCCATCACTTCGGCTTATCAGGCCTTTGACCATGCATTCGGTAATCACGATCATCTGATCTGCTATGCCGTTAAGGCCAACTCCAATCTCGCCATTCTCAATCTGTTGGCAGGATTGGGCAGTGGTTTCGACATCGTCTCTGGTGGAGAGCTGGAGCGAGTATTGAAGGCAGGCGGTGATCCGCAGAAAACTGTCTTTTCAGGCGTAGGCAAAACCTGCGAGGAAATTCAATCGGCACTGGCTGCAAACATCTTTTGCTTCAATGTCGAATCGGAAATGGAATTGATCGTCCTGAACGAGATCGCCGGCCGGATGGGAAAAATCGCACCGGTCAGTTTACGCATTAATCCTGATGTCGATGCCAACACACATCCTTATATCTCGACTGGCCTCAAGGAAAATAAATTTGGCATCCCAGCGACCGAAGCCGAACGGATCTATGCACTGGCCAAGCAATTGCCGCATATTCAACCCAAAGGACTGGATTGTCATATCGGCTCACAACTGACCGAAATTGCTCCATTCATCGAGGCCGCCCGCAAAATGCTCGATTTGCTGGCACGCCTGAAGACACAAGGCTTAGCTATTGATCACCTCGATCTTGGCGGGGGACTGGGGATACGCTATCAGCAAGAATCCCCCCCCACGATAACGGAATACGTCAAGGCGCTCTCCGCCACTGTTGGCGATACCCCGCTGCGGCTGCTGATCGAGCCAGGGCGCGCGCTGGTCGGTCAGGCAGGCCTGCTGTTGACGCAGGTGCAATACCTCAAGCACACCCCTGCGCGTAACTTTGCAATCGTTGATGCCGCCATGAACGATTTATTACGCCCTGCCTTGTACCATGCCTATCATGAAATATTGCCAGTCGCGAACCGACCTGGCACAAGCGCTAGCTACCAAGTTGTCGGGCCTGTTTGCGAGACGGGCGACTTCCTGGGACAAGATCGCCATCTGACACTTGAGCAAAATGATTTATTGGCTATCATGTCCGCCGGCGCCTATGGAATGAGCATGAGTTCGAATTACAATACTCGCCCCCGTGTTGCCGAAGTGATGGTAGACGGCCATACCGCTCACCTTATCAGGGCCCGTGAGCCGATTGAATATTTATATGCCCTGGAAAATTTGCTGCCCTGATATTTTCCAATAATTTCCCGATCATGCCTAAAATTGCGACACTCGATGATATGCGATACCAGGAACATATCCTGCAAGGCGTATCGCGTACCTTTGCGCTGACGATTCCCCAATTGCCGCCCGCGCTACGCCAAGTCATCGGCAACGCCTATCTATTATGCCGCATCGTCGATACCGTCGAGGATGACAATGCGTTGTCATCTGAACAAACCCGCCAGCTTGCAGAGATGTTTGTCGCGGTAGTCAACGGCGAGGTGGAAGCTGAAACCTTTGCCCAAACTTTATATCCGTTGCTTTCCAAGCATACCATTCCAGCGGAACATGAACTCATCAAGCATACACCTGCGGTCATACGCATCACTCATAGCTTCAATCCGGCCCAGCGTCGCGCCTTGGAACGCTGCATCCGCATTATGGGTGACGGCATGGTCGCATACCAGCAAGCAGAATCACTTGCCGGCCTTGAAAATCTGGCTGCCATGGATCGTTATTGCTATCATGTCGCAGGTGTCGTAGGTGAAATGCTAACAGAATTATTCTGCGATTATTCGCCCGGAATCAACCATAGCAAACCCGCCCTGATGGCACTGTCTGTATCATTTGGACAGGGATTGCAAATGACCAATATCCTGAAGGATATCTGGGAAGACAGGAAGCGTGGGGCCTGTTGGCTCCCGCAAGATATTTTCTTGCAGGAAGGCTTTGACCTGAACAATCTGGAGCCAGGCTGTTCTGACCCAGGCTTTCATAACGGTCTGGGAGTTTTAATCGGTATTGCCAGGCATCATCTACAAAACGCCCTGGCCTACACCTGTCTGATTCCACCTGAGGAAACGGGTATTCGCCGTTTTTGTTTGTGGGCAATCGGCATGGCTATCCTGACCCTGAATAAAATCAACCAAAAACGTGATTTTACCGAAGGCTCGCAAGTCAAGATCTCGCGCCGCAGCGTTAAAACCTCGATCCTGATCACGAGCTTGCTGGCCAAACAGGACTGGGCGCTTCAGAAGCTCTTCAAGCTAACTGCCAAAGGACTGCCAGAAAACAAGCGAAATTCGATAGTAATTTAGTAGCTAACTTTCCAGGTGATTACAGCCGGGCCAGGCAAATACATGGCGGCCGCAATACATTTGGGGGCACCTCGTTATGACACTCACACCTCACCGCTCACTGACGCATGCCACTTCATGATTCAACCGTTCGAGCGCATCGAGTGGGTCGGGTGATTGGGTAATGGGCCTGCCAATAACCAAATAGTCAACCCCATTGGCTATCGCTGCCGAGGGGGTAGCAACTCTGGCCTGGTCGTCCAGATTATCCGCTGCCGTTCGAATGCCCGGCGTCACCAGCAAGAAGCCGCTGCCTAAAGATACCCGCAGTTGCGCCGCTTCCAGAGCAGAGCACACCACACCATCCAGCCCACATTGCTGTGCAAGTACTGCCAAGCGAAGCACGACCACCTCAGGAGCTTCATGTATGCCGATCTCATTCAGATCGTCGTGACGCAGGCTAGTCAGCAATGTGACGGCGATCAGCTTGGTTGCCCTCCCATCCAGGGCCTGCCGGGCAGCAAGCATCATTTTTCGCCCCCCCAGCGCGTGGACATTGATCATCCATACACCCAAACCCGAAGCAGCTCGGCAAGCGGCTGCAACAGTATTGGGGATGTCATGGTATTTCAAATCCAGAAACACTTGAAAACCCAACGTCATCAACTTCTCGATCAACGGTGGGCCAGCTAGCGTGAACAGCTCCTTACCTACCTTTACCCGGCAAAGACGGCTGTCGAGCTGGGCGGCCAGTGCCAAAGCCTGAGCAGGATCAGGGAAATCCAGTGCAACGATGATGCGCGGATCACTCATACAAATATCACAGCATCACTGTTTTTTGTAGAGTTTCTGCAGAAGACAGGAGAAATAACCAAAAATGGTGCCCGCAGTGAAGCAAATAAAAAGAATGATGATCATGGGTAGCTCCCACTCTATCCCCAGATAATATTGAATCGTCACCATTTCAGAGTTTTTTACCGCGAAACTCAGCAGGAGCAGAAAAATGGCCAAACGTAAAAGGGTAGCGAATATGCGCATTATTTTAGAGAAAGCTCATAATAATAAACTACAGCACCGGCCCAGCAACAGGGATGCATTCATGGCAAGAAGCACTGCACTGCACACCTCCCCTTTTCTATCGCCTATGATAGAAAAGGGGAATCTATCTCATACTGAATCGACTACACTTACCCTTCAGTGCCATCCTCAGGAGGATGACTTCCCCGGGCTCATCAACACCAGCCACATGAACAGATCAGGCCTTGCCTGCCGTTCAGCTGGCAGCCCGGTCTGGCACGCTTTGTTTCTTGTAGTTGGCGTCTATCAGCTCGCGCATTTTTTTCCCAGCTTTGAAATGTGGTACATACTTCTCAGGCACATGCACTTTCTCGCCTGATTTGGGGTTACGGCCGATGCGCGCAGGCCTGTAATTAAGATCAAAGCTACCAAATCCGCGAATCTCGATCCGCTCTCCCCGGGAAAGACTCCTGGCCATTGCGTCAAGTATGATTTTGACAACCAACTCAGCATCTTTGGCCAGTAATTGAGGAAAACGCTCTGCCAACCTTGAAATCAGTTCAGATTTCGTCATGTCTAGTCTTTATTGTTCCTCTGAGGCTTTGCTGTCGATCTTGGCTTTAAGTAAGGCACCCAAATTGGTAGTCCCCGCATGCGCAGGTGGTGGCGCAGAAGTCACGGCCTTCACTGCTTTTTCCTCTTCTGCTTGAACTTTCGATTTCACAGACAAGTTGATATTGCGGTTCTTACGATCGATGTTGATGATCATCGCTTCGATCTCGTTCCCTTCACTGACTTGAGAACGGATATCCTCAACTTTATCTCGGGACAGTTCAGATGCACGCAAATAGCCTTCCACTTCATCGGTCAGGGCAATGACCGCCCCTTTGGCATCGACCGATTTCACGGTGCCTTTGACAATACTGTTCTTGTCATGCGATGCGACATAGATGGTGAAAGGATCGCCTTCCAGCTGCTTGACTCCCAGCGAAATACGCTCTTTCTCGACATCGATCGACAGCACGACGGCCTCGACTTCATCCCCTTTCTTGAATTCGCCAATGGCCTTTTCGCCTGGCAGAGTCCAGGAAAGATCAGACAAGTGCACGAGACCATCAATATTGCCCGGCAATCCTATGAACAGACCAAAATCCGTAATCGATTTAATCTGACCGGTGACCTTGTCCCCTTTCTCATGATTCAGGGCAAATTCTTCCCATGGATTGGGTTTGCATTGCTTCATGCCCAGCGAAATGCGCCGACGATCCTCATCGATCTCGAGTATCATCACTTCCACCTCGTCACCCAACTGAACGACCTTGGATGGATAGACATTTTTGTTGGTCCAGTCCATTTCCGAAACATGCACCAGTCCTTCTATGCCTTGCTCGATTTCGACAAAAGCCCCGTAATCGGTCATGTTGGTCACTTTGCCAAACAAGCGGGTACCTTGAGGATAGCGCCGGGACAATCCAATCCATGGATCCTCTGACAGCTGCTTCATCCCCAGAGAAACCCGGTTTTTCTCCTGATCGAATTTCAGCACCTTGGCGGTCACTTCGTCACCGACATTGACCACTTCGGTTGGGTGTTTCACGCGACGCCATGCGATATCGGTGATATGCAACAATCCGTCTATTCCACCGAGATCAACGAATGCACCGTAGTCGGTAATATTCTTGACAATACCATGCACAATGGCGCCATCGTGCAAGCTCGCCAGCAACGCTTCCCGGTCTGCTCCCTGGGTTTCCTCCAGCACTGCGCGCCGCGACACGACCACATTGTTACGCTTGCGGTCAAGCTTGATCACCTTGAATTCCATCTCCTTGTTTTCATAAGGCGTCATATCCTTGACGGGACGAATATCCACCAGAGAACCGGGCAGAAAAGCGCGGATGCCATTGATGGTGGCGGTCAGACCACCCTTGACTTTGCCATTGACCATGCCGGTCACGATCGTTCCTTGCTCCATGGCCGCTTCCAGATCGTACCAAGCGCTCAGGCGTTTTGCCTTATCCCGTGACAAGCGGGTTTCTCCGTAGCCGTTCTCGAGTGCTTCAATGGCCACACTCACAAAATCGCCTTCCTTCGCCTCGATTTCGCCTTTATCGTTTTTAAATTCTTCTATTGGGATATAACTCTCTGATTTGAGTCCGGCGTTCACCACTACAAAATTATAATCAACACGAATAATTTCAGCAGTAATCACCTCTCCTAGCCGCATTTCCTTGCGGGAAAGACTTTCTTCAAAGAGTTCGGCAAAACTTTCAGAGGAAGCCGTTTCGTTGGTAGCAATAGTCATTATAAAAAAATACCTGATCGTAAATAATATCCCCGCGCAACAACAGGGGATGGGTTAGTTAAGTTAAAAATAAATGAAGAAACTGACAGGGCAGCTTGATCCACAACCTCTCAGGCAACTTCAGCCATGACCCTCAAATCAAACAACTTCATGCTTTATCGAGTGTCAAGCATCACCTGATGCTTTGTCTCTGGTTTCTGCGTACATTTCCAACACTTTGTCGACAACTTGTTCGATAGTCAGACAAGTCGTATCCAATAATTTTGCATCTCCACTCCGCTGCAAAGGGGACAAAGCACGATTGCTATCGCGCTCGTCACGCTCTCGCAGCGCTTGCAGCAGATTTTCGATATTAGCACTTATTCCTTTGTCCATCAACTGCTTATAGCGTCGATGCGCGCGCTCCTCGGTACTCGCAGTCAGATATATTTTGAGCACTGCATCGGGAAAAACCACCGACCCCATATCACGCCCATCGGCGACCAGTCCGGGAGGTTTGCGAAAGGCACGCTGGCGATCCAACAATCCGGCTCTGAGCGCCGGCAAGTGCGCAATCCTGGAAGCGAACTCCCCGCAGGATTCGGCGCGAATTTCATCGCCGACATTCTTACCGTCCAGCCAGACCGACGTATCGCTGAAAACGACATCCAGATGGAGAGCGATATCAGCCAATCGCTGCTCGTCATGGGCATCCACATTGGCCTGCATGGCTGCCAATGCAACCAGACGATAGAGCGCGCCACTGTCGAGATAATGAAATCCAAGCGCTTGTGACGCGAGACGAGCAATCGTACCCTTCCCGGAGGCGGAGGGGCCGTCCAGCGTAATGACAGGTACGGCAGAATCGTTCATTTTATAGGGTACTTGCATAGATGATTGATCAATCCAGGAAATTTCCGAATGAATGCCCATGCATCATTCAAAACGCGACGCGGTGTTGGGTCATAAACCAGGATGGCGGCAGACGATAATCGACAAACAGGCATGAACGGCTCAGCAACTCATGCCTGGGCGGCGTGCTGGTGCACGATCTTCGAAAACTTCTCAAAGTAATCCGGGAAAGTCTTGGCCACACAGGCCGGGTCGTTGATGCGTACAGGTACGCCCAACGACACCAAGGAAAAACACATCGCCATTCTATGGTCATCGTAAGTATCAATATCGACATGACTGGTCAACGGCCCGTCCGGCGGTGTCACACGCAAAAAGTCTTCGCCGCTTTCAACCTGTGCGCCCAATTTGCGCAGTTCGTTCGACATGGCCGCGATCCGGTCTGTCTCCTTGACTCGCCAGCTGGCAATATTCCTGAGTGTGGTTGTGCCTTCGGCAAACAAGGCGGTCGTAGCCAGCGTCATGGCGGCATCGGGGATATGATTACAATCAAAATCAATTGCATGCAGGGCCTTGCCAGTAGCTCTGGGAGGCGGCGCCGAGGCCTCAATCCAGTCTTCCCCCATCTCAATCCGCGCTCCCATTGCTTCGAGCGCTTCGACAAAGCGGATATCTCCCTGGCTGCTGTTTTTGCCCACGCCCACCACCCGTACCGGTCCGCCGGCAATGGCTCCCGCAGCAAGAAAATAGGAGGCTGAAGAGGCGTCACCTTCGATCATGATCTCTCCAGGACTGCGATAAACCTGGCCAGCCGGTAAAACAAAATGCTGCCAGGCGGTGTGTTCGACCCGCACACCAAAGCGCGCCATCTGTGCCATGGTCAGTTCCACATAAGGCTTGGAAATCAAGTTGCCATTGACAGTAATCGCCATCGCTTCGCCCGTGAGCGGCAGTGCCATCAGCAACCCGCTCAGAAACTGACTGGAAATATCGCCTTTGATGGAAATATCCGCAGGTCGAATCGTTGCTGGATGCACTTCAAGAGGAGGGAAACCCTCTTGACCAAGATAGCTAATCGCTGCGTTGACTTGCCGCAAGGCATCGACCAGATCCCCGATGGGGCGTTCATGCATGCGCGGCACACCGGAAAGATGATAATGTCCCTGCATCAATGCCAGCACAGCGGTCAAAGGACGGAAAGCCGTTCCGGCATTCCCCAGAAACAGCTCGGCCTCCTTGACCGGGAATACCCCCTTACATCCTTCAACACGCAATCCCTCTTGATCGACAGGCGCAATATTCACACCCAATCGCTCCAAGGCCGCCAGCATCTGCTGGGTATCATCAGATGCCAGCAGCCCTCTGATTAAGGTAGCGCCTTCAGCAAGAGCTGCCAGCAAGAGAATGCGATTGGATATGCTTTTCGAACCGGGCAACTGGACAACACCCCGCACCTGGCGGACCAGCGGGAGATCAAGCCAGTTCATAAATCGATAATTGGACAATGGGCAGGCGGTTTTCAATTAGCGGCTGCTTGCTTCTTAACTGTTTGTCAGATACACCCAGGAACTTACCGCGCGTCAACTGCATCAGATTGCTATTCATATTTTCGCCAAAAAACTTGAGTGGGCACTGGCCGAGCAAATCGACACGCTCATCCCCGAGTATTCATTCATATTCAATTATTCTACTTTATGGAGAAGACCATCATTTGGGGAGCGGCTCTGCAACGCTTTGGAAAATGGGTGCCATTTCACGGTACCCGTTCTCGTCTGGCACCAGCACTTCCGCGCTTCACATAATCAACTGGATCTTCAAAGTTTTATTATAATATTCATGCAGACTGATCTGCCAAATTGAAGCAAGTCAAATACAATGCAATGCACCTTTGATTAGTTTTTTAATTTTATCATACTCAAAAGCGAGGTCGATCAATGGAAGATTCTTCATTATCAACATTACTCTATTCTATCCTGGCAATTCCGTTTGTTTGCATGATCCTTCACTGGATTAAAGTTCGCAAAGACCGTCGACGTAACGAATCAGGAGAAGTGGAATACACCAGTTTCGGCCAGGCCTTTACTTTTCTCCTAATCGAAGGGGTAGCTGTCATAGCGAGCCTATCAATTCTTATCGCCGCCATGTCAGGAATCGTTCGATATGTCATCCATACTTATGCCTGATCCATGCTGACGTCATTTACCACAGCACACCAGCCCCTCCCCCCAACGGTTTCGGGCATGAGCGTTGCATGCATCCCTCCGCCCAGACATGGGATCACTAATAAAAAATCCTGGACACAGAGCGGAGAGGGGTTGCTCAACCTCGTCAGGATGTGACTTTCTTGGCTTTAAGGGCAGTATCGGTTGATTTGCCCTTAGCCTTTTTTTGCTCGAACTCGAACCCGATCCTACCCTCTGTTCCAATCACGAGATAGGCAGAAAATGGACGCCCTTTCTTGGAAATGAATTTGGTCAGCAGATCGGTTCGGCCTGTTTGTAGCAGCTTAACCACTTGCTCAACCTCGATAGGCCGGTTGAGAATAATCTTGCCGGTTTTGAATTGGCAGGTAGGATGCGCTCCCACAGCCTTCTCGCAAATATAGAAAAGACCATGCTCATATACTGAATGGCCGCATTGAGGGCATTTGCCGAGTGCCTGCCGGCCCGAAAAATCAACTTCCTCCTGGGTCTTGTCATCCTCGTTGCCAAAGTCGAATTTCATCTCGAGTTCGTCCGTAAGCTTGATGATGGCATTAAATGCGCGCCCCATTTTGCTACGAAACCCGGACAATGGTCCGATCTCGCGTGTGGAGATCAGGGCCTCCATCTCCCCTACTTCAAACTGCCGCCCGGCCAGAATTTTCCATAACGCAAAATCGCATTGCTGGCACTGGAATTTTTTATACGTCTCCTGCACCACTCCACCACATTTCGGACAAGGTACCTTGAGCGTCGCAAAATCCCCACTGATTGTCTTGCCTCGATGGCTCTTGGCCTGCTCGACGATATGGCGCGTCATGGCAGCAATTTTTTCCATGAATGCGTCACGCTTGAGCTGACCCTGTTCTATTTGGCGCAGCTTGAACTCCCAATCGCCCGTCAATTCAGGCGAAATCAATTCAGGAATCTTGAGCCCACGCAACAAGGTAATCAAGGAGAATGCCTTGGCTGTCGGCTGCAACTCCCGTCCCGCACGCTGGATGTAGTTTTCAAGAATCAGCCCTTCGATGATGGCAGCACGGGTGGCTGGCGTCCCCAATCCCTTAGCGCTCATGGCCGCACGCAACTCTTCATCCTCCACCAATTTTCCGGCACCTTCCATGGCCGACAGCAGGGTGGATTCATTGTATCTTGCAGGAGGGCGCGTTTGATTGGCCACGACATGCATTTCTTTTGCCGTAACGGGCTTATCCAGCGCAACCGCTGTCAATACCGAGTCATCCTCACCACCCTGGCTTGCTTCAGCTTTACCGTAAACAGCCTGCCAGCCTGCGTGCACCATGACTTTACCTTCCGTCTTGAAGGGCTCGTCTTCCACCCGGGTAATGCGGGTCGTAATCAGAAACTCGGCAGCTGGGAAAAAGATTGCCAGAAAACGTTTGGTGACCAGGTCATAGAGTTTTTCCTCAGCCTCATTGAGCTTCTTGGGCTCAAGCGCGGTCGGTATGATCGCAAAGTGATCGGAAATTTTGGCATTATTGAAGATGCGCTTATTGGGTTTAACCCAGTCGGCATTGAGAATCTGCCCGGCAAATTGGCCGTAGCGTGATTTTTCAAGCGCCTGCAACGTCTCCTTGACGGTTGCCAGGTAATCCTCAGGCAGTGCACGGGCATCCGTACGCGGATAGGTCAACACTTTATGTTTTTCGTATAACGCCTGAGCAAGCCCCAACGTCACCTTGGCGGAAAAGCCGAAGCGACTGTTGGCATCTCGTTGCAAACTGGTCAAGTCATATAACAGCGGACAGTTTTCCTTGGCAGGCTTGCTCTCTTCTGAAACGATACCAGGCTGCCCCTGGCACTTGTCCCGGATTGCTTCGGCTTTGGCCTGGTCCCACAACCTGTCCGCTCTGGTTTCTGGCTCATCCTTACGCTTGGTGAATTTTTCATCGAACCATTTTCCCTTGTAGGTGGCACCCCCATCCGCCAAGAAAGCCGCGTGGATTTCCCAGTAGGACCTGGGCACAAATTTCTTGATCGCTTCCTCGCGCTCGACGAGTATCGCCAGCGTCGGTGTTTGCACGCGACCAACTGTTGTTTTGTGGAATCCACCTTCCTGAGAATTGAATGCGGTCATGGCCCGGGTACCATTGATCCCTACCAACCAGTCCGACTCGGAGCGGCTGACCGCAGCTTCCGCCAGAGGCTGGACCTCGCTGTCTTCCAGCAAGCTCGCAAAAGCCTCTCGAATGGCAGCCGGCGTCATGGATTGCAGCCATAGCCGCTTAACCGGCTTCTTGCTGCCAGCATGACGAGCAATATAACGAAAAATCAGCTCGCCTTCCCGGCCGGCATCACAGGCATTGATCAACGTATCGACATCCTTGCGCTTGATCAGTTTGCTTAACAATTTCAAGCGTGCCGAAGTCTTCTCAATGGGCGCCAGGTCAAAGCGTGGCGGTATGACCGGCAGGTGATCGAAGCTCCATTTCCCCCGCTTGACTTCATATTCTTCCGGCACAACCAGTTCGAGTAAATGCCCAATTGCGGAAGACAAGACATACTCATCATTCTCATAATAGTCATTATGCTTAGTAAAATTGCCCAGCGCGCGTGCAATATCATTGGCAACGGAAGGCTTTTCGGCGATGATCAGTTGTTTGCTCATAGGAAGGCGTCAGGTTGCTGTAAACGTTGATTGTTGAGGGCGTGTTAGAACCGCGATGTAACTTATGGAATCAGGCGAATCCAGCGGACTGGCTGGATAATCAACCTTATAGCCGGACCACCAGTCATGAACGGATTTAGGAAATGCGACTCTTATTCAGGCGCTTAATGTCGATAATGGGAATCACTGACCACGAACAGCCGCTCAACGATATTTCGATCCGTCAACTGATTCTGGATCCAGAGATCGAACAATACCACCAATTTTATTTTCTCCAGACTGGAAGTATCGCCATCCATCCGGATCACCCGGTCAATCAACAATTCGCGCTGCAGGGGATTGATCACACCCGCTTGTTCAAGGAAATGAATAAAACCACGCCCCTCGGTATCGATAATTTCCATTTCCTGGGGCGTAAAATAGCGTATAGAATTGCTCTCAGCCAAACCAGCTGGATAACGATTTTCATCCTGGCCAGAGAAATCCGAAAGCCAGTCCAATGCCAGTGTTATTTCTTCGTCATCAAAACCAGCCATCGACAGCTTGCGCGTCAATGTTGCGGGATCCGGGCAGTTACCAGTCTCAAAATAATTTTCGAATAAATAAACAAGAATATCAAACATAGTTTGCCCAGCGACTATTAAATATCTGCTTCCATTCCTGGAATTGCATTCACTTCGAAGTCAGGCCCAAGCGCTTCCTGCCGGACGCTTTCTTGGACCACTAATCTCATAAAAATCAAGGGAGCGGAAGCACCGAGCGCCTGCTGAGCGACCTGAGTCGCAGCCCTGTCAACGAATGCGTTGATATCGCCCCCCAGGCAGCGCACCGATTCTCCCTTCCAGTTCCAAGTTTAATAGCATGGCGGATACTGTCTCGGCCGTCAAGCCGCTGCGTATGCAAAGCGTATCGATATCCGTCGCATCAAAACCCAGATGCACAAGCAAAGCAGTATCATCATGGCCGCAGGCCTCTGCCTGCACCGTCTCGCTACCGCCCGCAGAAAAATCAGCCGGCAAGCGTGGCTGGCAATTCAATTCATCCAGGATATCTTGAATGCTTTCAACCAGTTTTGCGCCTTGCTTGATCAGCGCATGGCATCCCTTGGATAAAGGCGAATGAATGGAACCGGGTATCGCCATGACTTCACGTCCTTGCTCCAAAGCCAACCGAGCAGTAATGAGCGATCCGCTGTATAGCGTCGCCTCGATCACCAGGCACGCGTGTGACATGCCACTGATAATACGGTTCCTGCGCGGAAAATTTTTTCCCATGGCGGGCACGCCCAAGGGAAATTCAGAGATGAGCGCACCCTCCTTGGCCAATTGATGAGCCAGCTCACGATTCTTCGCCGGATAAACAATATCCAGGCCAGTGCCGACAATCGCCATGCTGGAACCACAGCCACGCAATCCGCCTCGATGCACGGCGGCATCGACCCCCTGCGCCAAGCCGCTCAGCACACAGAATCCGGCACTGCTGGCCGCCTCGGCGAACGCCTCGGCATTTGCCAAGCCTTGTGGCGTTGCATTACGACTGCCAACCATGGCCAACGCTGGCTGAGCCAGCAGTTTACGCTGGCCTTTGAAATAGAGAATGGGCGGCGGGTCGGGTATATTGAGCAACAGCCCCGGATAGTCAGGATCAGCAAAAGTAATGAGTGCATTGAGCGGATCTTCCAGCCACTCGAGAGTCCTGGCGAGTTTTTCTTCGTCCGTCTTGCGATGAAATATACGGGCGGCGATGGGTCTTTTCACGACACGTTCAAGCACACCCAGATCCGCAGCAAAAATCTCGGCCGGACTTCCAAAAGCGGTCAGCAGCTGACGGATAGACTTGCCACCCACGCCTTCAGTCAGACCGAGACGCAGCCAAAACTCGATATCCTGATTGATCCGCATTAAATGGAGATATTGATTCCCTAACGGTTAACCGGAAGCCAGCAATCTTCAGGGTGAAATACCAAAAAACCGCGAGTATAGTAATTTTCCGCCACCTTGTCAGGGGGATTTGACGCTATCCATCACTTTGATCACCTGCGTGCTTTGCATGACCAAAGCGTAACAGACTTTATCAAACACGCGAAAAACCAAAACCAGACCTATGCGCTCATCCGGGAGACGCATCCACTCGCCTGCATGCAAACGCGCCTCACTTTTCCGGTTTACAGCGAGCACATGACCTGGCTTGATGCCATCCTCCACACCCAGATTGAGCGTCACGATCGCATTCTCTCCAATCTCATTGACGCCATCATAAACCGAGATGATACGCCCGGATAAAGGGAGATCAGGCGCATGCAGCGGATAATCAGGCGGCTTGGCAGCGACAGCTGGCACCAGGCGATCGCCTCGCAGAATTTCACGTACTGAATGCAACAATTTGACCGTGCTGACGGCCGCAAATTCAATGACCTCGGCACTGCCCAGATAAACGGCCTCATGACCAAGGAAACGATCATTGCGGTCTGGGTCAATCAGCACCTTCCCGGCACGAAAAATCTGCCAAACCCCGCCCTGATCGGACGGCAGTCCTCCCACATAAATCCTGTCACCGGCGCTCAGAATTACCCGGCCATCGCCCGAACCCAGGATGACCGGTGCCTGTTCGAGGGCATGCTCGCCGATCACCAACGGCTGACTCAGAAAAGGAGCAATCTTGGCCAACGGAATACTGGGAGTCGCTTGTACGGCAGACTTCTCGGTACGGATTCGGGGTGAAAGCCTGATCGTTGCCGGATGCTGCGGAATTGCCGCAGCATGGTTGGGTCCAGCCTGCGCAAGCAAGGCGCCTCCCACAGAATCGGGCCGGTAAGCAGCGACACGCCACAGCCTGCCGGCATGAGACATCAAGACATGACTGGCAGATGCGAGTGCTGGCAACACGGACCCGGCTGCGGCTGGCGATGCGTCAGAAAACAAACTGGCAAACAAAATCACGGATATAATAGTCCAATTACGCATGGGAGGTCTTTATCTCCATGAAGACTCAGCAGGCGTGCGATCACTCACATATGTGCGTTTCCGGCATAGCGGCCGGAACAGTTGGACGGCTGACACAAACACAAGGACAGTCGGTCATCGTCCGACCCATGCATGATGATAAAACGTCCCTTCCGGTTTTAGTCTTTGATTTACGCAGGTTTGTCATGGCAATTCTAAAAATACTCCAGTACCCCGACGAAAGGTTGCACAAGATCGCGGCAACCGTCCCGGCAGTCACACAGCCGGTCCGCACACTGGTAAAGGACATGGCTGAAACCATGTATGCCGCACCTGGAATCGGTCTTGCTGCAACCCAGGTCGATGTGCATCAGCGGATAATCGTCATCGATGTCTCCGAAACCCGTGACCAGCTGCTGGTGCTGATCAATCCCGAAATCATTGCCAGCAGCGGAGAATCTGAATTTCAGGAAGGGTGCTTATCGGTACCAGGCATCTTCGACAAGGTGACTCGGGCCGAACAAGTCACCGTACAGGCGACCGACATTGATGGCAAATCATTTGAATTGAACGCAACGGGTTTGTTGGCAGTCTGTATTCAACACGAAATGGATCATCTGCTGGGCAAAGTATTCGTCGAATACTTGTCGCCATTCAAACAGTCACGCATTCTGAACAAATTAAAGAAACAGGCACGCAGACAAATTGCTTTATCGTAACCCAAGATCGGCCATGATAATCCGTGCATGCATTCATAATGGGCATTATTCATGAGAATCATTTTTGCGGGCACCCCGGTCTTTGCTGCCACAGCCCTGGATGCGCTGCTGGCAGCCCACTTCGAAATCATACTCGTACTGACCCAACCCGATCGTCCTGCTGGCCGCGGCATGAAAATGCAAGCCAGTCCGGTCAAATTATTGGCGCAGCAGCATGCTCTTCAGCTGCTGCAGCCGGAAACCTTGAAGTCACCGGACATCCAGGCGCAACTCAAAACATTGGCGCCCGATGTCATGGTTGTGGCCGCGTATGGATTGCTGTTGCCGGAAGCTGTGCTCCATATCCCTCGACATGGTTGCATCAACATTCATGCCTCTTTGCTACCGCGTTGGCGTGGCGCCGCCCCTATCCAGCGGGCGATCCTGGCAGGCGACCAGGAAACAGGCATCTCCATCATGCAAATGGATCAAGGGCTTGATACCGGCGCAATTATCCTGCAGCACGCGGTTACCATTACACCGCGGGACACCTCGGCAACCTTGCACGACAAACTCGCCCAGCTCGGCGGAAAAAGCATTGCCGAAGCGCTGACGTTATTGGATCGCGGCGCATTGCAATCCACTCAGCAAAACGAAGCAGGCGCGTGCTATGCATCCAAAATCCGGAAAAACGAAGCGGAAATTGATTGGGGACAGGATGCCGCCCACATTGACCGCATGATTCGGGCATTCAACCCCGGTCCGGGTGCATGCACCCATCTACAGGGCGACCTGATCAAACTCTGGCAGGCCAAGATAGTCAAAACCATTTCGGGCCAGGCAGGTGAAATCCTCGCTGCGGGCGAAACCGGTATGATTGTCGCGTGCGGCCAGGATGCGCTGCGCATCGAAATACTGCAAAAGGCCGGCGGAAAAAAACTTTCTGCCGCACAATTTCTAGCAGGCCATGACATACGACCTGGCGCTTGTTTCGCTGTGGCTGCACAATGACTGAACCCGCGCCAGCATATGATTAAGACCCAGCTGCTGACTGTCAATGCCATTGGGAACGTTCTGGCTGGCGCCAATCTGACAGGGGTATTGCGGGAAACCTGGCGAAAAAACACCATGCTGTCGAGTCAGCAGCGGGGCGCGATTCAGGATCTGACCTACGGCGTGCTGCGCTATTACAGTCAGCTCGACACCCTCCTCCAATCCTTGCTGCACAAGCCATTGCCGGACAGACGCCTCCACTACCTGCTGCTCGTCAGCTTGTATCAACTCAACTATAGCAAAGCCCCTGTTCACGCCATCGTGAACCATGCCGCTTCATCCGCGCGCATGCTTGCCGGCAACCGAGGTGCCTCGGGCTTAGTCAATGCCATCTTGCGCAATTTCATACGTCAGCAAGAAATGCTGCTGGCCCAAACCAAACAAGACGAAACAGCCAGATACGCTTATCCACAGTGGTGGATCGATAAACTGCGGCAACAGTACCCGCAACATTACGCAGGCATCCTTCTTGCAGGCAACCAGCACCCGCCAATGACCTTGCGCGTCAATCAAAAGCAGATCACGGTCAGCGATTACCAAGCCCGGCTTCAGGCATGCGCAATCGATTCGGAATGGCTCTGGGGAAGTGCGCTAAGGCTTACTCGGCCAGTAGCCGTTGAACAACTACCGGGGTTTGCCGAGGGTCTTGTCAGCGTGCAAGATGCGGGCGCGCAACTCGCCGCGCCACTGCTGGACGTGGGCGCAGGCATGCGGGTGCTGGATGCCTGCGCGGCACCCGGCGGCAAGAGCACGCATCTCATGGAACTGGCAGACATAAAACTGACAGTCATGGACAAACATGCAGAACGGCTTACCATGCTCCAGGAAAATTTCACGCGGCTGAAAATGCCCGATTACCAGCTGATTTGCGGCAGCGCGCTCGAACCCTCGCAGTGGTGGGACGGCCAATTATTCGACAGAATACTGGCAGATGTGCCATGCTCGGCATCTGGTGTGGTCAATCGTCATCCAGACATCAAATGGCTCAGAAGACCCGGTGACATAGAAACCTTTACACAAACGCAGAGGATAATGCTGCGCAAATTATGGCCTTTGCTATGCCGGGGAGGCAAACTACTGTATGCAACCTGTTCCATATTTAGTGAAGAAAACAACTTACTGGTAACAGAATTTCTCTCCGATCACGAAGATGCCCGCGCCTTGCCCTGCACGCATGAGACGATCATTCACCATGGTCAATTACTGCCGAGCACCCGTCACGATGGTTTTTTTTATGCCTTGCTTCAGAAAAATTGACAGGCCCGGCAGCGTCTTCCGGTTATGGCAAGGTTTGGTAATTCTGCTGCTGGCGATCTTGTTGCCCTTCGTCACGCTTGCAAGTGACAAGGGATATATAGAAATCGAATCAGTCAACCTCAAGCAATCGGCTGAAGGCTACTTGATTGATGTCGAAGCTGAGATTGTCCTGAACAAAACCTTGCAAGAAGCCCTGGAGAAAGGGGTCGAGCTTTTTTTCGTGACCCGCTTTTCGGTCATGAAACCACGCTGGTTCTGGTGGGATGAAGAAGTTGCCCGCAGCAAGGAGCGCATTGGATTGAGTTACCACGCCCTGACCCGGCAATACCGCCTGATTCACCACACACAACTGCAAGGCTTTGCAACACTGACAGATGCCTTGCATGCACTCGGTAGCCAGTACGATATCCCAGTTGAAGAACATGTCTCGCTCAGGCAGGGCGAAGAACATGTCGCCACTTTGCAGATATGGCTGGATGTCTCGCGTTTATCCAAACCTTTTCAACTAGAATGGTTCGATTCGCAAGATTGGAATCTGAGCTCCAGGAAAAAAGTCTGGGAGATCAGATTCCCGCCACTATCCGACGAAATAAACGAAGAAATTGACGATTAGAATCAGTTTATGAAGTACGTAATCGGCATCGTGGCAGGCCTGAGTATTGCCATGCTGTATCTGCTAGCCACGGCTGGGGCCAATACCGAGTTCCTCGAACGCCGTTATCGCTGGCTGATCGTTTTCATCGTAGTCTTTTTGTTATTCCTGATCGGCGTTGTCGGTTTTCTGCTCTGGCGGCTGCGGCGCAGGCTCAAGACCGGCATTTTCGGATCGAGGCTGGCGCTTCGGTTGTTGATAGTATTTTCTCTGATGGCGACCTTGCCTGGGGTCTTGATCTATGGTGTCTCGGTCCAGTTCCTGGAAAAAAGCATCGAATCCTGGTTTGATGTCAAGGTTGACCGGGCGCTTGAAGGCGGGCTGAACCTGGGCCAGACTGTGCTCGACAACTTGCTGGAAGAGTTACAAAAAAAGGCGCACGCTGCCGCACTGGCCCTGGCTGAATCCACATCCTTGCCGCTGACGGTCCTGAATCAGCTCCTGATCCAGTCACAGATACAAGAGGCCACTCTATTCAACCAGGAAGGGAAAATCATCGCCTTCACCAGCATGGACGATGCCGTTCTGTTTCCGGAAATCCCCAATATCGAAGCGATGCGGCATATCCGGATGCAAAAAAATTACCGTGCGATCGAGTCGCTGGCAGACAATACGCTCTATTTGCGCGTGCTCGTTCCAGTTAATGTACTCAGCCAAGAAGAGGACATCCGGGTCTTGCAAGTGTTGCAGCGGGTGCCGCAATCGCTGGCAGACAATGCCGAAACCGTTCAGGCTGGATATAGCGATTATCAGGAGCTGATGCTGTCCCGCCAGGGATTGACCAGGCTATATAGCGTCACCCTCACGCTGGCACTACTGCTCGCCCTGTTCTCTGCCCTAACCGCTGCATTCCTGATCAGCGAAAAACTGAGCGCGCCTCTAGGGCAATTGGCAGATGGCACACGTGCCGTGGCACAGGGCGATTTCAGCCGACGCCATCAGGTGCAGAGCAAAGACGAGTTCGGCGTGCTGACCGAGTCGTTCAACCTGATGACAGAGCAACTTGCCACTGCTCGCACCATCGCACAACAAAATCAACAGGAAGTAGAGAATGCACGCGCCTATCTGGAAAGCATCCTGGGCAACTTGTCATCGGGCGTAATTGTGTTCGATGAAGCGCTACGCATGCGTGCCGTAAATCAAAGCGCCGAACAGATACTGCAGATTCCATTGGTCAATTTCGAAGGATTGACGATCGAAGAATGCGCCGAACAGGAGCCTAAATTGCGGCTGCTAGCCAGCGAGATCCGAAACGGCTTCGATACAGAAACATCCGGCGAATGGCAGCGCCAAGTCATGCATTTCAGCGCAAACAAGGAACAAATACTGCTTCTACGGGGCTCGCACCTGCCCCAAACCTCTGAAAGTGGTGGCGTCGTGGTTTTCGATGACATCACAAGCCTGCTGCAGGTACAGCGTACCGTAGCCTGGGGAGAAGTGGCGCGCCGCCTGGCTCACGAAATCAAGAACCCATTGACACCGATCCAACTTTCCGCAGAACGGTTGCAACATAAATTGATCCACAAGCTCGATGAGCCAGATGCCAGGATTTTAAAGCGTTCAACTGAAACCATTGTCAATCAGGTTGAAGCGCTCAAAAAAATGGTCAATGAATTCAGGGAATATGCGCGGGTACCCGAGCTTGAATTGTGCCAGATAGACATTAATCGATTGGTGCGCGAAGTACTTGCGCTTTATCAAACCGCCGACAACGAGGCAGGCGGCGCCTCTCAGCCACGCATCCATATGGAATTATCGGGCGCACTCACCCCCGTCAGAGGGGATCCCGCCCGGTTACGGCAAGTCATACACAATCTGCTGCAAAATGCACAGGATGCCCTGGCCGCAACAGAGAACGCCAGCATCACAGTGCGGACAGAACGAAAAGGTAACGGAATCGAGCTCAGTGTGATAGATAACGGCAAGGGCTTTTCAGAACAAGTTGAAGCGCATGCATTCGAACCCTATGTCACAACAAAACCAAAAGGAACCGGACTGGGGCTGCCTATTGTCAAGAAAATCATTGATGAGCACGGTGGTACAATTCAAATCGATAATATCCAGCCGCAGGGCGCCAAGGTCGCGATAATTTTGCCAGCATTATTGCACGACAGTGCGCATGTAGCATCAGGATCGGTGATGACATAAATGTCATGAATCTCAAACCCGGCAGAAAATTGTAATCGATGAAAACTCAAAGACACACCACAACACAAAACCCCGCTATTATCCAGGCACAATCCAACGGCCAATGACGCCAAATATGGTATACATGACATATTAAGAATGCTTAACCGACAACGATATAAAGCACTTGCGAGAAAAAAGCGTCCATCAAGCTAATGCCCGAACTGGCAATCAACTGAGGTATCCGGCTTGAATTTCCCGCTGCCACGGACAAGGCACAACCAAGAAAATTTATTTTCCAGTAATATGAAGAGGGTGACTGACTAATGGCTAATAACACAATTCTCGTTGTGGATGATGAACTGGGAATACGTGAGCTATTATCTGAAATTCTGGGAGATGAGGGTTATAACGTAGCCCTCGCGGAAAATGCGGAACAGGCCAGGAATTGCCGCAGCCAGATGCGCCCAGATTTGGTCTTGCTGGATATCTGGATGCCGGATACGGATGGTATCACCCTGCTCAAGGACTGGGCCAACACGGGCTTCCTGACCATGCCGGTCGTCATGATGTCTGGACATGGCACCATCGACACCGCTGTCGAAGCCACCCGTATCGGTGCGGTTGGCTACCTGGAGAAACCCATTCCATTACAAAAGCTACTCAGCACAGTCGGGCAAGTGTTGCGCAGCGGACAGCACAAGTCTGTTTCGACACTCTCCCTGGCAAGTCTTGGCCGCAGCGGGTTGATCACAGAACTCAGGAAGAAACTCGAGCAGGTGGAAAATCTGAAAGCGCCCGTGCTGTTGACAGGCGAACCAGGTGTTGGCGTAGAGTATTGCGCACGCTTTCTGCATCGCCCCAACACCACCTGGGCAGCACCGGAATCATGCGCTTTTCTGGTGGACAATCCGCTTGGCCAACTCGAACAGGCAAAAGGCGGCATACTTTTCCTCGGTGAAATCGGAGAGCTCAGCAAACTGGAACAGAAAGGACTGCTGCTGTTGCTCAGCAAGCTTGATCAATATAGCGTTCGACTGGTTTGCGCCACCACGCGCTCGCTGGCTGAACTGACCGCGCAAGGCGCTTATCACCCTAAATTATTCGAGATACTCAATAATCTCTGCATTACCGTTCCCCCTTTGCGAGCCCATCGCGAGGACATTCCGGAAATGGCCAATCAATTGCTCTCGGATCTCATTGAATCGGGGGAAGTCCCGCTGCTGCATTTCAGCACTGCGGCCCTCAATGCCTTACGCAACCATGACTGGCCAGGCAACTTGGCGCAGTTGACCAGCATCGTACATTCATTGGCGTTCACCTGCACCAGCGACGAGATCTCGGTCGACGCTGTTCAACAAGCGTTGGCATTTTCCTCGCGGGAATCAGTCTCGGTTATCTCTGACATTCCACTCAACATATCGTTACGAGAGGCGCGGGATATCTTTGAGAAAAACTATTTCGAGAAACTCATCGAGCAAGAAAGCAGCAACATGACCAGGGTTGCCGAGCGCGCGGGACTGGAACGCACCCATCTTTACCGGAAGCTCAAAACATTGGGGATCAAATTACGCAGCCAGAACCATCAATGATCAGAGCAGCCTGCGGCATATCAACCAGTCAATAGCTGGATCAAACAATTGCCGGATACGGTTGCCAATGCAAGATTCTGCACAGCCCACTTTACAAAGCGCCCGCGGCTCAGTATAATCTGCGCTTTGTTTGACCGGGGGTATAGCTCAGCTGGGAGAGCGCTTGCATGGCATGCAAGAGGTCAGCGGTTCGATCCCGCTTATCTCCACCAGCTTTTTTTATCCACAAACCTGGTCCCCATCGTCTAGAGGCCTAGGACATCACCCTTTCACGGTGAGTACAGGGGTTCGAATCCCCTTGGGGACGCCATCATCTCTTCTGAAAGCAGAATCAGGGGTGGCAATACGGTGCACAAGCACCGACTGCCACATTATTTCTTCTGGTTAACGCGCGCCGCTCAAAACGATTTCGTTATTCATTTTCTGAACGCCATCCACCAGCCAAGCCTGCATCACAGCCTGATCGACCTGCTCCTGATTATTGGCCATCCCGCTCAGGAATACCTCACCATTCGTAACGCGCACATGCAGATCCAAATTGCTCAGTTCAGGTATTGCCGATATTCTGGCCACGATATTCGCTGAAATAACATTGTCATCATAGCTCGCGCCCGTTTCAGGAGGCGCAACCCAGGATTCATGCACCTTTTCCGAATCCCCGCA
Organism: Nitrosomonas halophila; assembly: GCF_900107165.1. Classification (GTDB taxonomy): domain Bacteria; phylum Pseudomonadota; class Gammaproteobacteria; order Burkholderiales; family Nitrosomonadaceae; genus Nitrosomonas; species Nitrosomonas halophila. Next base: position 23,822 of record NZ_FNOY01000019.1, on the reverse strand, counting down.
ACCGGCTACCGCCATGACCAGAACGCAGACACACACTGCAGCCAGCGTCCTCACCGTTGGATATTTAAACATTTTCACTCCTCTCCTCTAAAAAATCGACATGCGGCTCACCCGCAAAAAATACTCACAAAAACCATCTAGGAAGCTGTCCGAGAATAGCGATCGTAGCGAGGGCGAAGCTGGCAGCTCTGGATTTTTCGATCATTTGAGGCAAATAGTCGCCCTATTTAACGAAAAGGATCGGAAAATCCGGCCTGGCAGGTTCGTCCGTAGTAGATCAGCTATTCTCGGACAGCCTCCTAGTTATTACAATCATCCGACCAGCGCACAATCTAATCGGCCAGTAAACGATCAAAAACAATCTTGTTGCTGCAAGTAAGACTTCACCAATCCAGACAGATCATTCGCCAAGCAGTCAAATATTTGCAATGCATGCATGGATCGCAGCCAGGTCAACTGACGCTTCGCTAGCTGCCGCGTAGCGTACACGCCCATCTCCCGCATTTTAGCCAAACTGATTTGATTATCCAAATACATCCATACCTGGCGATAGCCCACACATCTCATGGAGGGCATATCCGCAGCAAGCTGAAATCGGGCACGAATGCAACTGACTTCATCAACCAACCCCATCTCCAGCATCGTGTCAAAACGCCGCTCAATACGTTGATGTAAAATACCGCGGTCGCTAGGCAATAAAGCCAAATTGAACACACGATAAGGAAAATCATTGGCCCGACGCTGCGCCAACAGCTCCGACATGGGCCTGCCAGTCAGATAGCAGACTTCCAAGGCGCGCTGAATTCTCTGGCTGTCATGGGGCTGAATATGGCTTGCCGTCGCCGGATCAAGCTGCTGCAAGATCGCATGCATAGCTGGCCAGCCCCTCTCCTGGGCAGTACGCTCCAGTGCGCTGCGCGTGGCTTCGTCAGCAGAGGGCAGATTGGCGAGCCCCTCTCGCAGCGCCTTAAAATAAAGCATGGTACCGCCCACCAGAAGCGGAACATTCCCCCGCGCGGTAATGTCTATCATTTTTGATAGGGCATCTTGCCTGAACTGCGCGGCAGAATAGCGTTCATCAGGGTCAATCAGGTCGATCAAATGATGCGGGAACACCGTTTGCGTCGATTGATCCGGTTTCGCGCTACCAATATCCAGATAGCGATAGATCTGCGCCGAGTCGACACTGACGATTTCGACCGGAAAATGATGCGCGATATCTATCGCCACACTTGATTTTCCGCTGGCGGTGGGTCCCATCAAAAAAATGGCAGGCGGATGCGGCATATCAAGACCGTTCACAGAACATAGTTATCAGTTAAAATGGGTAGGTCCTGGCAGCTTTCCAGGACCGTTTTCAACATTATCTTGCACTGACCAGATTTTCCATATGCAACCATGCGAACAATTTGCAGCAATCCTGGTCAACTACAGCTCACTGAGGTGACAACTTGAAAATATTCGCTATTTTACTCTTGCTGATGATCCTATACAGCCTTGGTTCAGCACTTTATTACATGATCAAGGATAAAGGGGAAAGCACTCGTATGGTTAAATCGTTAACGATACGCATCGTTTTGTCCATGATACTGTTTGGCGGAATGATGCTATCGACCTACATCAATTACATCCACGAGAGCTAGCGGATTTCCCCGCCGGGGGATCCGCAACTTGATTTACCGGCTTTTCTCCTTCCCGCTCCAAACATATGAGCGCCACAGTCTAACGGCCGTCCGCCAATAGCGCCCACCACGGCCAGCGATCAGCCGCCCGATACCGTCCCAGGCATGCCATTATGCCTCATAGCACGATTCTGATCACGACCATCGCCGTCAGCCTGGGGCTTGCGCTGATCATGGGCATGATCGCCCATCGCCTCAAATTACCGGTGCTCGTTGGCTATCTGGCTGCCGGCATGATTATTGGACCGGCCACGCCCGGTTTTGCCATAGATATGGCACTGTCAAATCAATTGGCAGAAATGGGCGTCATTTTGCTGATGTTCGGCGTCGGACTGCATTTCTCGCTCCATGATCTGCTGGCGGTACGAAGAATAGCCATCCCCGGCGCAATCGCGCAAATAGTCGTCGCGACAACCCTGGGCGCAAGTGTCGCCTACGCCTGGGATTGGAGCATCGGCGCCGGCATCGTTTTCGGTCTGGCGCTCTCGGTCGCCAGCACCGTTGTACTGCTGCGCGCCCTCGAGCATCGCGGCTTGCTCACATCAATCAATGGAAAAATTGCGATCGGCTGGCTGATAGTCGAAGACCTGGTAGTCGTACTGGCCCTAGTACTGTTACCCGCATTGTCAGGCTGGTTCACAACCGGCACACAGGCACCCTCCCCGCATACCCATCTTGATTTATTGTTCGCGCTCGGCGCCATACTGGGCAAAGTCTCGGTATTCATTGGCTTCATGCTGGTAATCGGGAAGCGGATGTTTCCATGGTTGCTCTGGTATGTTGCCAGCACCAAGTCTCATGAGCTCTTCATCCTGTGTGTGGTCGCGGTTGCGGTCGGAATCGCCTATAGCGCCGCCTTGCTGTTCGATGTCTCTTTTGCGCTCGGCGCTTTCTTTTCCGGAATGGTCATGCGCGAATCCCACCTGAGCCATCGCGCAGCACAAGAATCACTACCCTTGCGAGACGCTTTCTCAGTGCTGTTTTTTGTTTCGGTCGGCATGCTGTTCGAACCCAGCATTCTGCTGGAAGAACCCCTGCAAGTCTTGATTGTGGTCATTATCATCATGTTTGGGAAATCATTGACGGCGTTGATCTTGATCCTCGCTTTCCGGTATCCGCTCACTACTGCACTGACCGTTTCAGTCAGTCTGGCCCAAATTGGCGAGCTGTCCTTTATGCTCGCCTCCTTGGGCTATTCACTCGGGTTACTGCCTGACAAGGGTTACAGCCTGATACTGGCCGGCGCATTCATTACGATCACACTCAATCCACTGGTATTCCAGACTGCCGAACCCATACACAACTGGATCCGCTCCCGTTCCAGGCTAGCGCGGCTGGTTGAGCGACCCAACGATCCACTGGCAGAACTCCCGCTCGCAATCAGCTCCGAAGCGGTTACCGATCACGTTGTGATCGTGGGCTACGGCGCGGTCGGCAAGCGGGTCAGCAGCATGCTGGCACAACAAGGCACGCCAATGGTCATCGTGGACCAAAACCGGGAAACAATCGAACAACTGCGTCACCAAGGCATGCATGCCGTAGCTGGAGATGCAGCAAGTCCGGCCGTATTGATTCAGGCACATATTGCGCGCGCCAGCGTCCTGGTCATTACCGCATCCGATCCCATCCGCGTCCGGCAAATGGTCGAAACAAGCCGTATCCTGAATCCTCGCAATGAAGTGCTAATCAGCACCTACAGCGAGGAAGAAGCGTTATTGTTGCAAAAAGAGCCAATCGGCACCGTTTTCCTGGAAGAGCAGGAACTTGCTCGAAATATCGTCAATCAAGTACTGAAGAAACTGCACACCGATGACAACCCAAGCTGAAAGCAGGCAGAAGCATCCTTGCAATCGCTGCCAAACCATTCATGACTGGATTTGATTTATTTTCCCGGCCGGCTTATCTTGATACCCCGCCCTACCACCACAGCGAGCGTTCATCATGACCAATAAACGCATATCCACCGACCACGATCGCTTCAATCATTTCATCGACTCCCGCCTGGATGCTCTCCTGGGAAAGCCGGACGAGCGCACGGCACAAGACAAAATTCTGGCGTTATTCCAGCGGAGCGCTATTGAAGTCCCCGCCTACCGGAAATTCCTGGCATCAAAACAGATTGATCCAGCGAACATTACTCACTACCAAGCGTTCAGAACCTTGCCGCTCATGACAAAAGCCGAATACATGCAAGCTTATCCCCTGCCGGAACGCTGCCTGGGCGGCAGCCTGGCCAGCGCCGATCGCATAGCGGTTTCTTCCGGCTCTACCGGCCAGCCGACTTTCTGGCCCCGGTCTGCTGTTTACGAGCTGGATATAGCGGTTCGCTTTGAGCAGGTCTTTCATGACAGTTTCCGTAGTCATGAACGCAGCACGTTAGCGATCATTTGCTTTGCACTCGGCAACTGGGTCGGCGGCCTGTTCACAACCTCTTGCTGTTGGCATCTTGCGCGCAAGGGCTATCCGCTGATGGTGGCGACACCGGGCAATAACAAGGCCGAAATCTTGCGTGTCGTGCGCGAACTCTCTCCTTATTTCGAACAAATCGTGCTCCTGGGCTACCCGCCTTTTGTCAAAGATGTCATCGACTCGGGTATTGCCGAAGGCATCGCTTGGGCCGACTACAAGCCCAAACTGGTATTTGCCGGCGAAGTATTCAGCGAAGAGTGGCGGGATCTGGTCGGGCAACGAATAGGCTCGAACATGCCCTGCTTCGACTCGGCTTCCTTGTATGGCACCGCAGACGGCGGCGTACTCGGCAACGAAACCCCTTTTAGCATCGCTATTCGCCGCTGGCTGGCTCAACACCCCGACGCCGCCCGTGCCTTGTTTGGCGAATCACGCCTGCCAACGCTGGTGCAGTACGACCCGGCCAGCCGTTACTTCGAAGAACATGACAATACCCTGGTGGTATCCGGCGAAAACAGCGTGCCGTTAATACGGTATCACATCGCGGACAAGGGCGGATTAATCCCTTACCATGCAATGTGGCGCTTCCTCGAAACACAAGGCATACCTGCCTGCACGGCACTGGGTCTGCCTGCGGATTTTCAACCGCGCGAGCTGCCGTTTGTCTATGTATTCGGGCGCGCCGACTTTACCGTTTCCTACTATGGCGCCAATATCTATCCCGAGAACGTGACGGTCGGTCTGGAACAGTCGAACATCACCCCCTGGGTCACCGGCAAGTTCGTACTGGAAACCGAGGAGGACGATCACGGCGATAAAACACTGCATATTGCGGTCGAACTGCTGCCAGACATTACCGGGCATCCTGGCATGGCATCGATAATTGCCGACTCTATCCGGCAGCAGCTCCTGCGCCTGAACAGCGAGTTTGCCCAATACACGCCGATTGAGCGACAAACACCGCGCATCAGTCTGCATGCTTTTGCAGATCCCGAATATTTTCCTGTCGGCGTAAAACACCGCTACAGCCGCAAATAGCGGCACGCCTCATCCCTGATTATCATCCGGCCCAGGCTGCAAGACGCATTCCCGCAATAGCCTGCCGTTTGCTGCGTTTGACAACCCAAATGACTTTCGGTACATTCATTTGAAAGGCACCCTTCAGATGAAAGCACGCCCCCATATTCCCACACTGACCCCATGAGACCAGGCAGCACATGCAATTGGATCATGAATCGGCTGCCCATCCCCCGCGACCTGGCCGCGGCAGACGGCTCTTTCTAGCCAGCAGCGCAATACTCTTACTCGCAGCAATATCGATCTGGCTCCTGGTCAAATGGATCGAGAGCGATGACGGGCGCCAGTGGCTATTAACCAGCCTGCGAACCCATGGCATCACCGCCGATTACGGATCACTCGAGCTTGAACCCTTACAGGGCCGGCTTATCCTGCACAATCTGGCCGTGCCGATGCCGGCACCGCATCGTCCGGTATCCCCCAATCTGCTCACGCTATCCCGGATTGAGCTCGACTGGTCATATCTTGCCTTGCTGACAGGCAGCCTGCGTTTCAATCTTGTCCAACTCGATAGCGCCGCAATTTATATCGTGCGTGATGCATTGGGGCGGACATCGCTCGACCTGCTGCAAGCCGAGCGACAACCCTCAGACACTGCACGCTCGCAGCTGATCGAATCACTGACGAGCCCGCTCCCGCTGGAAATTCACGCTTTCAGCCTGCAGGATTTGTCTTTCAATTATAGCGAACCCGAGCGCGACCAGATGGGCCTGCAGCTGGCCATATCGGGCCTCGCATTGCAAGCAGACGCATATCTCACGCCCGAGGCGCCGGTCAGCGCATACCTGGCAGCAACGACAGCTGCAGACTCGAATGAAAGTCGCATCCGACTCACTCGGGCTGACCAGGTACAGGAATTCATACTGGCGCACTCGACATATTTCACCTTGCGCGATGCCGGAACAATCGCCGCAGTCTCACAGATCGATCTTGTGCAGCATGATTCATCACTGCCACTTCCCGCACCGCTCCGTTTACTGGATCTGGATATGGCATTGGAATTCGACAGCCAAGCCACAGCATTGCGCATGCATATCGACAAACTGCACCTGCTTGACGATGCGCTGCAGGGGACATTCGCGCTCATGCTGCCGGACGATAGCGATGCCTTCAGATTGGAACATGGCGCCGGCGAACTCAGCCTGGCGCCGCTCCAGGCACTGCTGCCGCCGGCATTTGCCGATTCCAATATTCAGCCAGGACACTTCACCTATCAGCTGACGCCTGCTGAATCCGGTGACGAGATGATGCTCGTGGTCGCGGCCAGCGATTCTGCGAACTGGATGACCCTGTCTTCTCCTCAAGGCATGCTGTCACTCAGTGACAGCAATCCATCCCTCAGCGGCCGCCTGTGGCGTGACCGCTATGAGCTAGATCTGGTTCTTCCGGCACACGAGATGACCGCCCAAGTCGACGACGTCCAGTTGAACCTGGGCAGCCTAACATTCCGCCTGCATGCCAGCGATGTGTTCTTCAGGCCCGATGCTGAAGAACGACCCACCGGACAGCTGCATATCGAGATCGAAAGCCAGCATGCCAGCGCACAATCCCCGACACAATCGACAACACTGCATGGACTGCATGGCCAGATCAACGCCGGGTTTCATGCCGCCACCCTCGACTGGGAAACATTCAAGGGCCAGGGCAATGTCGACGGCATCCGCATCCAACGCGATGCCGACCAATCTTTGCGTATCGGCTCACTCGCCTTGACCGCCACGGCCACCATGCCAGATCCGGAACATGTCTCACTGCGCCTGGAGGCGCCACTCCAGGATCTGGTGCTGCGCATGCCTGAAACCGGCAGTGTCATCACGCTTCGGCAAGCAAGCCTGGGATTGCGCGGCAACTTGTCAAAATCTGGCCAAATCACGCATGCCTCAGGCGAACTGCCTTTCACTGACCTGAGGGTGCAAACCGGCCAACGTCATGTCCAGCTGAACCACGGGCGCAGCGAGTGGACGGTGTCGCAATTGGTGTTCGATACCGGTCAACCGCTTGCTTCGACAGCCCAGTTCGACGTCAGTCTGGCAGTGGCCCATATCACGGCAGATCTGCATGGAAAACTCGCCAGCCAACGCCTCGAAACCGAATTCAAACTGCATGCCCCATCGATAGCTGAATTTGCCGATTACCTGCCCCAAGCACCGGTAGCAATCGACCCCGAATCACTCGGCATCGCGCTTACCGGCAAATCCACATGGTCTGATCTGACACAGCCGATGCCGCCCATGCAACACAGCGCACAGCTTAAACTGACAGCACTCGCCCTCAAGACCGAAAACCTGCACGCGAAGTTGCCGTTGATCGAAGTCGATTTACAACATCAGCAACGCATGTCCCGGCACACAGCCGCTCTCCAGGCAACCGTGCATCTTCCACAAAGCGATCAGCTATCGGCCCAGCAACCGCTGACGCTCAAGCTCACAGCTTCTGCCCATGACGGCACACGTAGCGTCCGTTTCAATGCGGACCGCGATAGTGCGGACGGCCTGGCAATTGCCCTCGACGGCCATGCCACGCTGACTGCCGATGGCTCGCTGACGCACGCAATCAGCCTGAACGCCACCCGGTTAGGGCCGATCGGGAAGCTGTTCCTCGCAGAAAGACACCCCCTGCGGCCTGCATTCGAATCCGACAATCTGGCATTGCGTGTGCAATCCCATGGCCAGCTGGGCCCCCTGCTGGATGTTAAGGGTGCTCTGCAAACCCATTGGCACGATCGCCTGAATGGCAATCAGCGCCTGGAAGCCGATTTCCACAATCTGCTGTACCACCAGGAGGGATTGATCATCGCCTTACCCAGCACCGGCTTACAGTTGGATGCGCAGCTGATGGACGGCGCCCTGCGCGCGCACGCGACATTCGATACACCGCAGCTCGAACTCGAGATGAATGGGCAACGCGCCAGTGTCCGCAACAGCCTGCAGGCAGTGCGCCTGGAATCGGATGCACGCCCACCACAAGCACCGCTACGCATGACACTGGAGGGTCGAATCGCGCGTGTAGACCAGACATTCTATCCGCCCTACCCTATCGAAGAAGTCAGCATCAGCGGCCATCTTGCGATCCACCAACTGACGGAACTGACGCTTGATGACTTGGTGCTGGTCAATGGCCGTGGCGGCTCACGGCTCGTGCTGCACAAACACCTCGAGCGGGGGCAGCGAGGCAGGGATGCCGGAACAAATCACCAGCGCAGCGGCGGGACGCGCATTGCCTTGCGTGGCCACTTTGAGCAAGATCTTGCCCACGTCGACGCCCACCCCGAACAATTACGCGCCCATGGCAAGATCACCGCCCCCTTCTCGCTGGAATCGGGTGATGGCGCATTGTTCCGGCTGCAAGCGGAACTGGCAATGGACGACGTCGCCATTGCCATGCCGGAAGCGGAAATGGACGCCACAGGCATACACGGGCGCGCGCTGCTCGAAGAGACTTTCGAATGGTCATCGCCCGGTTTGCTGCGTATCGTACCGTATGCCGCGAGAAACCCCTTCGCCCGGACACGCTTTGAAGACATACAGCCGTTCTTCCCCGTACGCGATCCATTGACTATCGAGCGCCTGCGCTGGCGCGAGCGAGAAGCAGGCCCAGTCTCGGGCATCGCCTATATTGACCGTAACATCATTGCCATTCAGAACCTGAGAATTGAAAAAACACCAGGCATTATCACCGGCGCACTCATACTGGATTATCTGCCTGGTGCCGAAAGCATACGCTTTCGCGGCAGCGCGACCGGTTTGCGCGGCGGGCGGGATGATTCGCCATTTGACGCCAATGCAGCTTTTGTGCTCACACCGGCAACCCTTGAAGTCGACGGGCGCGTGCACATCATTAGAATCAGCCGCACGCACCTGCATGAACTGCTCGATTTGCTCGACCCCTTCCATGAAGATCTCGCGCTCAACAGCTTGCGCAAGAAATTGGCTTGGAGTTATCCCCGCAGCGTACGCATTGCGATGGCGCAGGGACTCATGTCACTGCAAGTCGAACTCGGCGGCCTCGGCGCACTGTTCCAGCTTGGGGAAATTCGCGGCATCCCGCTCGGTCCTTTCATGAATCGGCATGTGGCCCCCCTCCTGCACGGCGGAGAGAATTACAATGAATAACGCACGCATCGCTTTCCTGATCCTCTGTGCACTGCCTGTCACAGGCTGCATCACCCCACCCGATGTGGTAATGCTCGACCGCAAGACAGTACTCGAAGAACAGGCCAGCGGAGAATTGTACGCATTGGAAAATGAATTGCGTGAATTAGTCCTGCTACCGAAAGGCGTGGATTATACCCGCGGACAGCTCAGCGATGCCAGCGCAGATCTCTCGCGGACAAGCTTGAGCGTGATCTCCGAAGTGCACGCCCTGCTGCGTCTGGATTCCGAATTCCTCGATGATTTACTGGTGCGCCGGTGCGTGGGCGAAGCACGCAGCGGACTGATTGTTGAAACCACCGCCACCTGTGCCGGCCGCACTGCAGCCCGCCGCATCAGCGCTACGGTCCAGCGTGTCAATCGTGCACGGCGCCAGCTCTGGGAATGGATGCATAGCCAGCAGCCGGATCGCAGTCTGGATGAGATTCGCAACAGCTGGCGCCAACACCATCTGGCCGCTGTGGTATGTGGCGGCCAGATCGAAGACGAGGACGGCGCCTGGATGGTCAAACAATGCTGAAATACTTCATTGCGGCGCTATCGATGCTGTTGCTATCAGCGGCGTATGCCGACGCGGTCGAGGTGCCGAGCGCATTGCATGCCCGCCGCGGCCTCACTGCCGGGAGTTATGATCATTTTCTTGGCCAGTTGCACCCGGATGGCACAACGCTGTTCTTCGCTGGCAATGCGAACAGTACAGTAGAAATCTTCACTCAGGATCTTGTGCGCGGCACACCCAAGCGCCTGTTCGAAGAGAGCGCCGATATCAATCAGCCGCGCATCAGCCCGGATGGCAAACATATTCTGTATATCTCCTACCGTGACCATGCCGCCGGCGATGTCTGCAGCTTTGATCTTGGCACACGCACCCGGCGTTGCCTGGGGCAAAGGAAGGCTCATATCATGCACATCTTCTGGTTCCCGGACAGCGAACATATCGGCATCCTGGGTCGCGAGCGATCCAGCAATGCAAACCAATTATGGAAAATCACGCGCCGCGCGCGCCAGGGCGATACCGGTCAACTGCTATTCACCGGCAACATGCTGGCGCCTGCCATTTCACCCGATGGCCGCTGGCTGGCATACATTCCTTTTGCACGCAGCAGCCGGGACATGAATATACCGGGCGACATCGTGCGCGCCGAACCTGGCCTCATGCTGCTGGCGCTCGATGATCCGTCCTCAGCCCCTGTCCATTTCATCCCCGACCTGCCCGGCACATCGGGTTTCCCAGCGTTTTCACTCGATGGCAGTTACTTGTATTTCACGCAGTATCTCAACGACTCGAATTTCGATGGCACTATCGACGGCAATGACAACGGGGTATTGTTTCGCATACCGTTCACTGCCATCGTCCAACAGGCTGACACACGCCAGGCCGAACAACTCACCAGTGGCCGCTATAATTGCCAGTATCCGGTCCCTGCCCATAACCGGCTGATTGCAACCTGCGCACGCGCCGGCTATCTGCAAATCTATTCCCTGCCGCTGACCGGTCTGGTGCCGGAACAATGGCCTGCACAACGCAAGCGCAGCGAACTGGAGGTAAGCCGTGATGCCTGGGAACAATTGATCATACTCGCCAGCCTGCTAGCCGAGACGCGCGATCGCGAACAGCGCGTCCGCCTGGAGCAACGGATGGTCATGACCCACATGGCGCTTCATGAATATGAATCGGCAGAACAATACTTGCGCTACCTGCGGCGCGATGCCCCAACCGGCGCCGTTATTTCTGTCTGGGGCGAGATCATGGCCGAATTCATCGCCTTTCGGCGTGCAGAGCAGCGTCTCGGTCACGGCAAGCTTACCGAAGACTTCATTGCAACCCAGCAAGCGCGCCTGGCGAGGCTGAAAGATTTCAGCCATGCCGAGAATGCCTCGATTCAGCATCTGATCATGATTGTGCGCAGCGAAATCCTGTTCGTGCTCGGCGACAGAGGCGGCGCCCTCGCGCTATTTGATTCAATCGATATCGCCCATGAAATCTCGACACTGGTCGTGAGGCCCTGGGCACGCCTGGCCGAGGCCCTGTTGCATGACCTTGAAGATCGTAGCCTCTGGGCAGCCGCCCATCTGGCATTATCATCGCACGCGGTGCTTTCCGAACGCGAGCAGCTCGCCTTCGCGCGCCGTTATGTCGATGGATTGATCCGTGGCCGCAGCCTCGATGAGCGCATACCGTTACTGCATGCCGCACGCGCAAGCGTGGCCGGACATGCTGCAGCCGAGCTGATGCTTGAAGTGGAACTTGCACTTGATACCATCCGGCATGCCGATCACCAAACCCGGTATTCCACACTGAGCGATTTGTGGGCACGCCGGACCTCATTCGAGAGCCATCGCGCGGTGGCCATGGCCATCATCAGCCGGGCAGCCCGTGAGGACTGGGAAATTCTGCTGGTCGAATTTGCCCAACGCTGGTTGAAAGATATTCCGGCGGAACATCCTGAACGCAAATACGCCGAAGCGCTGTTTGCCGAGGTCATGCTCGAACGTGCCTACGTCGAAACCCAGCGCGGACACCTGGAGGCTGCCCGTGAGCACTTCCGCGAGATTGCCCTGGCAGTTAACGCACTCGAAGCGCATAGCGGCTACCTCGAAACTTCATTACAGCTGAATATACCGGCTCAGACGCTGATTGCAGAATACCGCACCGGCCGGATGGCCTCAAAGGAGACAGCCATCAATGCTTTCGGCGAAGCCTATGTAATGGCCCGTAATCTGCCGCAAATCAAAGACGCCGGCCAGCATGCCCAGATGATCGAACGCGCCCGGACATTGCTCGCGCCCGTGATCGAGGCCTTTCCGCGCAGCGCCGAGGTGCATCATCTTTATGCCTACCTGGCACATCGTCATTATCATCGCACCCATGACAAATCGGCAGCCATGCTAGCGCATATGCGTTATCACCTGGCCCTCGATCTGGCTGTCGACAACCCGCGCCGGCGTGCCAGCTTGCTCACCGAACTGGGCCTGCTGCAAGCCTCGCTGGGCAATCACCGCATCGCACTCACCCATTTTACCGAACGTGAACGCCTGCCCTTTCTTGCTCCAGCGGATGAACTGGCACTACGCCTGGCCAAAGGCCGCAGCCTGTTTCACCTGGCCGCCTATCAGGAAGCCAAGGCCGAACTGGCATTGGCCGTACCGTTGACCAAACCGGGTTCGGGCCTGGAACGTTTCGCCGCAATTGATCTCGAACGGGCAGCACTCTATCATTATGCCGCAGGCGCACATACGCCTGCGGCAACTCTCTATCAGGATCTGCTCACCGTTATCGAAAACGCCTCACTGGCCGCTCGCCTCAAGGCACATATCGGCCTGGGCGCATCACTTTTGGCTGCCAGCCAGGCAGAAGCGGCGCTGGAGCCACTCGAAGCAGCGCTAGCTTTGCTTGATAGTGATGAGCCGTTCAGACAGACCGATCCGGGCATATCTACGGACACCCATCTCGACCGCGACGCATTACGCCCGTTGATAACCGGCTTACTGGCGCAAGGTTATCGTGCACGCGGGGATCTTGTCCGCAGCCAGGAAATGTTGCTGCAACGGCGTGATTTCTACCAGGCACGCATACGGCGGCTGAATCTCGATGCCGATCTCTTGGAAATCGCTCATATCGGCCAGCAATTGACCGAAATCGCATGGCGGCTGGGCGACAAAGCCGCTGCCACCACTCACCTCATCGATGCGCTTGCACATGCCGACAAGTGGCGCAAACGCACCAATACCCAAATCGAGGCCGTTACCCTGGCTCTGGTCCGTGCGGCTGCCGAACTGCACCTATTCGGCGCGGTTCCACGCTCGGCTTTCAAATTCGATCTCGTCGCCCGGCTGCAGCAAAGCTATGAAGCGATCACGCTGCGCCCCAATCCACGCTGGGCGAACGAGCGTTATCTCTTCCCGGTATATCTAACGCTGCTGCAAGCTGGTTGAGGCAACCTGGCTACATTTTTTTGGATACGGCAGAAAGGCCAAGCAAGTTCGCTCGAAAAACCGTCACGACTGGCAGCATGGAAAATAACTGGGTTATGCAACGTTGTTGCATTGCAGCGGCTAGCGCTATTGGCGGAGAGAGAGGGATTCGAACCCTCGATAAGCTTTTTGAGCCTATACTCCCTTAGCAGGGGAGCGCCTTCGACCACTCGGCCATCTCTCCGAAGAAGACTCACACAATATCAGGCGATTGCCCGTATATCAGCGAGTCTTTAATGTTAGCATGTTTTTGGATGTCTATGTTACTTTGCCTGATCAAGTTCAAAAGCCTTGTGCAGCACGCGCACGGCAAGCTCCATATATTTCTCATCCACCACAACCGAAACCTTGATTTCTGACGTTGCGATCATTTGAATATTGATGCCTTCTTCCGCCAGGACACGGAACATTTTGCTGGCGATACCGGCATGGGAGCGCATCCCGACACCGATCACCGAGACTTTGGCAATTCTATTGCCGCCGATCACTTCGCGCGCACCAATGTGGGGCAATATCTGCTCCTCCAGGATCTTCATGGTGTTGGCATACTCGTTGCGATTGACGGTAAACGAGAAGTCGGTCGTCCCGTCGTGGCCAACGTTCTGGATGATCATGTCCACATCGATATTGGCATCCGCCACAGGGCCCAGTATTTGATATGCAATGCCAGGATGATCAGGTACGCCCACGATCGTAATTTTCGACTCGTCACGATTGAATGCAATGCCGGAGATAATGGGCTGTTCCATGTTTTGATTTTCCTCGAACGTAATCAGCGTACCCTCTCCATCCTCTTCAAAACTGGAAAGGACCCTGAGCTTGACTTTATATTTCCCCGCGAACTCCACCGATCGTATTTGCAATACCTTGGAACCCAGGCTCGCCATTTCCAGCATCTCTTCGAATGTAATGGCCTCTAGCCGCCTAGCCTCGGGCACAACCCGTGGATCTGTCGTGTAAATGCCATTGACATCCGTATAGATCTGGCATTCATCAGCTTTTAATGCAGCCGCGAGCGCAACGGCGGTCGTATCCGATCCGCCACGCCCCAATGTCGTGATGTTGCCCGCTTCGTCCCTACCCTGGAACCCGGCAACAATGATCACGTAACCGGCCGCTAGATCGGCCCGAATACGGTCCTCGTCGATTTTCAGAATGCGTGCCTTGGTATGCGCATTATCCGTCGTAATGCTGACCTGAGAACCAGTATAGCTTTTTGCCTTGATTCCCAGCCCATGCAAAGCCATTGCCAGCAGCCCGATAGAGACTTGTTCGCCCGTCGAGAGGATAACGTCCAGTTCACGCGGGTCAGGATCGGGCTGAATTTCTTTGGCCAGTGAAATGAGGCGGTTGGTTTCACCGCTCATGGCAGAGACAACTATTACCAAATCATGCCCTGCGGCACGAAATTTGGCCACACGCCGGGCAACATTCTTGATGCGCTCCGTACTGCCTACCGAAGTGCCACCATATTTTTGAACAAAAAAAGCCACGGAAAAATATTTCTCAACTATTGAAAGAATGGTCTAACCGGCCGCAGATTGTACACACTTCTGCAAAAGAATTCTATTTGAAGGCAGAAAAACAACAAGGGTTCATTTCAACCTAAAAACGCAGTCAGCCATTATCAGAAAGGAATAAAAGCTTGAATTAAACAACCCAATTTTGAACTCAAGGCAAAGAGGAATTGCGCTGTGCTGTTCTGTTTATAGCACGCTGTAGTTTAATTTTCGCAGCGGTACGATAGCTTGGTTATTATATCTTGTTAAAAATAAAAACCCATGCACTCCAAACCTCATCCAACAGAGGTTTTTAGGCTCGACCATCAAATGACTCCCTCAACGCGCAGGGATTTACTGCCCATACTGGCCCATTCCGTCGACTCGGCTGAGAGATGCCCGGCCAGGCCGGGTTTCTCGGCAAGAAATAACGTTCAGAAAGACACACCCAATTCTCTCAAGGTTTCTTTTGTCAGTTCCCCCTTGGCAAGCTGGTGCTGTTGCTGAAAATCGGTCAGTGCACGCATGGTACGCGGCCCCATCAGTCCATCAGCGGCACCCGCATTAAACCCCGCATCCATTAATGCTTGTTGAACCTTGCGGATCAATTCCGGTGTTGTCTTGACGACTTCAAGACCATCCTCAAAAGCCTCTGCAGCATCCTGGGTAGGTTCTGTTGCCAATGCCACTAGGGATTCAGGCTCTTCGACAACACCTGCCGCAATCTCCTCCGGCTCTGCTTTGGTGTCTACTTCATTCAAGGAAGCAATCGATGATTCAGTTCTTTGGATAATTTCATCGGCCTTCTCCAGAATAGACTCCAGCGTTTCCTCTACCGGCTCCGCTGGTGCCACGGGCGCGACGGGCGCAATGGGTTCTGGCATGACATCTTCGCTCTGAATGAATTCCGCCACCCTATCGGGATCCTGATCCTGTTTGGCGACTTCCTCTGTTTCACCACCACAGCCCGAGACAATGGCGGCGGCGACTAACGGCAAAACACCTTTTACTAAAGAATCCAAATTTACTGTCCTCATTTTCAAACCTCCTTATGAAAAAGAACCAACAGGCTTTCCAGAAATCTCTGGCTTTCTCTAAAAATTCAAACCAAGCGGGATCATTGCAATAAAGCACGAAAACAAAAATTTGGTTTTAGAGTGGCCTCTTTTTTCCGGAATGTTTCCATTCTACTACGTGATCTCGCGGGATCAATCCAATTGTTTGAATGAAAACACCAGACCAGAAAAAAATAAAGCCGCATGACCCTGAATCGCGGCATGCGCTTGGAAGCTGTCCGAGAGACTGATCTACTGCGGACGAGCCTGCCAGGCTGGATTTTTCGATCCTTTTCGTTGAATAGAACAACTATTCGCCTCAAATGATCGAAAAATCCCACTCAGCCAGCTTCGCCCTCGCTACGATCGCTCTCGGACAGCCTCCTAGCTGAATAGTTTATCCCCATACCCGTAGGCACCATTGCTCAAACAATGCGCCTATCCACCGACTTTTTCAGCAGGCCTCACTGGCTGTCACCTGTATAGGCCCGCCTACTTGCAGTTTCTCAAGATCATGGAAACACCCGGCCACACCCTGTCATGCAAGTGCAAAAGCAGTCATTGCCCAAGCGTTTATACTGAATAAGCCCTGGCGCAAATGGCCGGAAGCAAGCGATTCTGCGCATAACATTCGCCTATCCCAGGATTAGGTTCTACAATAACGGCTCACTTTGGAAGATCAAGCATGATACTCAGCCTGGTTTTGCGCGGCAGCGTGTTCGCGCTTTTGTGGTGGGCGCTCACGGAAGGTAATTTCGATGCTTGGTGGCTGGGCGGCATCTTGGTCATGGCGGCCACGGAAATCAGCCGCCGCTTGATACCTGCACGCACCTGGCCATTGATGGGCTTACTACGGTTCATTCCATTTTTTATCGAGCGCTCCCTGATCAGCTGTGTGGATGTGGCTTGGCGGGCATTGCGCCCCGGTTTGCACATCGATCCAGCTCTGGTAAGGTACCCGCTGCGTCTGCCCGAAGGCTTTCCGAGAATCTTCATGGCCAATGTTGTCAGTTTGTTACCCGGCACGCTGGCAGCTGAACTGGAGGGATCGGATTTGTTTGTACATGTACTCGATGGCCGCAGCAATTACTGGCGTGAGCTCACTCAACTGGAGCAGCGTGTGGCGCAGCTCTCGGGCGTTTGCCTGCATGCAATCCCAGGCACAGCCAGCCGCCAGGACGGTTCATGATGGCTATCATCGGTCAGACCCACAGCACACCAGCACGAGGTTACGAGTGGAAACACCTGCAATCCGTTATCGCTCAGCAATCCAGCATGACTGCAGAATCCACACGCCTTGGATCGCCGCCGAATGATGCGTCAGCAACGACGGAATATATGGAACAACGCCCATGACTTTGATTTATCTAATGATCACTTGTTTCCTGTTTCTGACATTAATGGCCGGCATGTGGCGGATCCTGCGCGGACCGACTGCCGCTGACCGGATGTTGGCAGCACAATTATTCGGCACCACTGCAGTCGCCATTTTACTGATCCTCGCACAGTTGGCTGAACAGCCCGCATTTCGTGATGCCGCACTGTTGCTCGCGCTGCTGGCAACGGTGACGGTCGTAGCTTTCGTACACCGGGCCTGGCAGACGATTTCCGAGTCAGAAGATGAATCCAGCTGACAGCCTGACCATCCTGCTGCTCATGGCAGGGGCTTTTTTCTTTCTCGCCGGCACGGTCGGACTGCTGCGCTTTCCAGATATCTTCACCCGTCTGCACGCGCTAACCAAGGCGGATAATTTAGGATTGGGTCTCATAGTCGCGGGGCTTGTCATCCAAGCGGACAACTGGGCTATCGTGGGCAAACTTTTGATGATATGGTTGCTGGTATTGCTCGCATCCGCCGCGGCCTGTCATCTGATTGCCCGCACCGCGCGCCGAAAGAAGATATTGCCATGGAAACGCTGACAGCGCTTACGCTCGCATTCGATGTTCTGCTTGCGTTGCTATTACTATTGACCGCTGGATTTGCCTTGTTCGGCCGTAATTTGTTTCGTGCGATTGTCTTATACATCGCTTTTGGTTTGCTACTGGCACTGGTCTGGATACGTTTGGACGCACCCGATATCGCGCTGGCGGAAATTGCCATTGGTGCCGGGCTGACTGGCGCATTGCTGCTCTCCGCCTGGGCACGATTGGAACGTTCCGATGACAATCAAGCCGCAGACGAATCGTCACAAAGCGGCCAGGATCAAACACGCACACCACATTGACAGCAATCGCAGGAGGCACCGGATTGCACAGCTTTCAGGCTAGGAGACTGTCCAGCCAAAATTTGGCGATTTAACAAAACTGTTCAGAGACATAAAAACCGACGAGATCGTTATTTGAAGGTGGCATACGTGAACGAAACCATACTTGTCCTCAACGCTGGGTCATCCAGCGTCAAATTCGGACTGTATCAGGCAAAGCACAGCAATCTATCAAAGCTCTACCAGGGAAAAATCGAAATCCGTGGCACCGCCTCCCGGTTCGAGGTCAGAAATGACCTTGGTGAAACACTCTGGCAACAATCCGCCGATATTGCCTGTCATGAAAATGCCATAGAATTGCTTTTACGATGGCTGCAAACGCAGGCAGGCAATCGGCAACCCTCGGCAGTGGGTCACCGTATCGTGCATGGAGGATCGCAGTTCAGCCAACCAATCATTATTGATGAACCCATCCTGGAGCAATTGTTTCAGCTAGTTCCGCTCGCCCCCCTCCATCAACCCGACAGTCTGGCAGGAATCAGGACGCTCCAGCAGCTACGGCCAGCCATGCGGCAAATAGCCTGTTTCGACACTGCATTTCATCACACCATGCCGGATGTTGAACAAATCTATGCCTTGCCGCGTCATTTGACAGACAACGGAATTAAGCGTTATGGTTTTCACGGTCTTTCCTATGAATACATCGCCCAGATATTGCCTGACCACATGGGGAAGCAGGCAGAAAACCGTATCGTGGTCGCGCATCTTGGCAATGGCGCCAGTTTATGTGCGCTGAAAGGGCGCAAAAGTCTTGCCACGACGATGGGCTTCACGCCGCTGGAAGGTTTACCCATGGGAACGCGTTGCGGCAACCTTGACCCGGCTGTCCTGCTTTACCTGATGCGCGAGCAACAAATGAATCATGATCATTTGACCGAGCTATTACACCGGCGCGCCGGCCTACTGGGTGTTTCCGGCATCAGCGCAGACATGCGCACCCTGCTGGCAAGCGACCACCCTCTCGCCAAGCAAGCTGTTGATCTTTTCGTATGGCAAATTTGCCGTCACATCGGTGCGATGGCCGCCACCTTGGAAGGGATCGATGGCCTGGTCTTCACGGCCGGAATCGGTGAACACGCAGCCGCGATTCGCACACAGATATGCACTCGCCTCAAATGGCTGGGCATCGAACTTAACGCGTCCGCCAATCAGGCCAATGCGGCACGCATCAGCGCCGATGACAGCCGGGTCAGTGTTCTGGTTCTGCCCACCGATGAGGAAATTATCATCGCCCGCCACACGCTGCAATGCATCACTGCATGAACCAAGGCGATTTGGCAATTTGACTTAGGGCTCGTTAATGAATAACGTATGCCCAAGTTATTCATTAACGAGCCCTTAAGCGAGGTAACGCAATATGACTCAGAATCCGCAAGCCCTGACCGACGATAAACTGCAAAAAATCGATGCTTATTGGCGCGCAGCCAATTATCTCTCGGTTGGCCAGATTTATCTGCTGGACAACCCGTTATTGCAAACACCGCTCACTGCACAACATATCAAACCCCGATTACTGGGGCACTGGGGTACAACCCCGGGACTGAATTTCATTTATGCGCACCTTAACCGCATCATCAAGCGCGACGACCTGAACATGCTCTATGTCGCCGGCCCTGGACACGGCGGCCCCGCACTTGCCGCCAATACTTATCTTGAAGGCGCCTATTCCGAACTCTATCCAGACATTTCCCAGGATGTCCGGGGCATGAAACATCTGTTCCGCCAGTTCTCGTTCCCGGGCGGCATCGGCAGTCATGCCACGCCGGAGATTCCCGGATCGATTCATGAAGGCGGCGAGCTCGGCTATGCGTTATCCCACGCGTACGGCGCGGTATTCGATAATCCGGATTTGATCGCTGCCTGCGTCGTCGGCGATGGCGAAGCCGAAACCGGTCCGCTGGCAACAGCCTGGCACTCCAACAAATTTCTCAACCCGGCCAACGATGGTGTGGTACTGCCCATCCTGCATTTAAACGGCTATAAAATTGCCAACCCCACCATTCTGGCACGCATCAGCCGCGATGAATTGCAGCAGCTGTTTCATGGTTATGGCTACCAACCTTATTTCGTCGAGGGAGAAGACCCGCCCGAGATGCACCAGCTCATGGCCAGCACGCTGGATCTAGTGCTCTCGGAAATCCAATCCATCCAGACACAGGCCCGTCTCAATGGCGTCACACAGCGGCCACGCTGGCCGATGATCATCCTGCGCACACCCAAAGGCTGGACCGGCCCCAAAGAAGTCGACGGCCTCAAGACGGAAGGCAGCTGGCGTTCCCACCAGGTACCGCTTTCGGACCTGGCAAAAAAACCGGAACGCATTCAGCAACTCGAAGCCTGGCTCAAAAGCTATCGGCCGGAAGAACTCTTTGATGCGCAAGGAAAACTGGTCGAGGCATTACAGGCACTCGCACCATCCGGCAATCGGCGCATGGGCGCCAATCCGCATGCCAATGGCGGGTTACTCCTGAAACAGCTACGCATGCCGGATTTTCGCGAATACGCGGTCAGTGTCACGCAACCCGGGCAAGCCGTGGCCGAATCGACCCGCATTATGGGGGGATTCATGCGCGACATCATGCGCTTGAATCTGGAAGCCCGTAATTTCCGGGTCTTCGGGCCAGATGAAACAGCCTCCAATCGGCTGGGAGACTTATACGAAGTCACACCCAAGACCTGGCTCGCGGAAACTCTGCCCGAAGATGAGAATCTGGCACCGGACGGCCGGGTGATGGAAATCCTGAGCGAGCACACTTGCCAGGGTTGGCTGGAAGGTTATCTGCTGACCGGACGGCATGGCCTGTTTTCCTGTTACGAAGCCTTCATTCACATCGTTGATTCGATGTTCAACCAGCATGCCAAATGGCTCAAAGTCAGCAAGGAGATCCCGTGGCGCAGACCGATCGCTTCACTCAACTACCTGCTAACCTCCCATGTCTGGCGACAGGATCACAACGGCTTCTCGCACCAGGATCCGGGTTTTATTGACCATGTCATCAACAAAAAGGCCGATACCATTCGCGTATATCTGCCACCCGATGCCAATTGCCTGCTGTACATCACCGACAAATGCCTGCGCAGCCACGATTTCGTCAATGTCATCGTGGCCGGAAAGCAACCCCAACTGCAATGGCTGGATATGGATGCCGCGATCAAACACTGCACGGCTGGGATCAGCGTATGGGGCTGGGCCAGCAATGATCAGACCGGCGAACCGGATGTCGTCATCGCCTGCGCTGGCGATGTGCCCACGATCGAAGCTCTGGCGGCGGTCCAGATTCTGCGCGAGCATATGCCAGCACTCAAAGTGCGTGTCATCAACGTGGTCGATCTGATGACCCTGCAGCATGAGCGAGAGCATCCACAGGGCCTGTCCGACAAGGAATTCGATACGCTCTTCACTACCGACAAGCCGATCATATTCGCTTACCACGGTTATCCCTGGCTGATCCATCGCTTGACCTACCGCCGCACCAACCACCGCAACCTGCATGTGCGCGGCTATAAGGAAGAAGGCACCACCACCACACCGTTCGATATGGCGGTGCGCAACGATCTGGACCGTTTCCACCTGGTCGACGACGTCATCGACCGCGTTCCGCAACTGGGCTACAAAGCGGCTTATCTCCGGCAAATCATGCGCGACAAACTGGTCGAGCACCGTGAATACATCAATCGTCACGGTGAAGATATGCCGGAAATCAAAAACTGGAAATGGGCAGCATCCTGAAGCCATCCCCCAGTTGCATTGCATCGTGAACCCAATATCATGACACGCTTCATCTGGCATGCCGTCCGTCTGCTGGCTGCGTTCCTGGTGGCTGGCATGGCCGTTGGCCTCGCATTTACCATCGTATCGCTGCCACCAGCCTCACCGGAACTGGCGCTGACCGTCGCCGACAACATGACAAAAAGCGGGGTATCGCACCCCGTTACTGCCGTGCTGCTCAATTTCCGCGGCTATGACACGCTATTGGAAATGGCGGTGCTATTGCTGGCGCTGGTTGGCACCTGGTCGCTTGCGCCCATACAGGAGATGCCGCCGGTCACACCCGTGGCGGTACTGGATAGCCTGACGCGTTTGCTCACACCATTGATCATGCTGACAGTCGGCTATCTACTCTGGGCCGGGGCCCATGCCCCTGGCGGCGCTTTCCAGGCAGGCGCCTTGCTGGCAGCGCTCGGAGTGCTGCTCAATCTGACAGGTTGGCGCCTGCCTATCGATGCCACGCAATGCTACCTGCGCGCAATCATGGCCGCCGGGCTCATTGCCTTTCTACTGGCCGCAGCCAATGGCTGGGTCCATGGCATGCATTTCTTCTCCTACCCCCATGATCAGGCGCATATGCTGATACAATTCATCGAAACCTTCGCCACGCTTTCGATTGGCATCACGCTCTTCACGCTGTTTCTGCTGGGCAGAACGGCGCCGCACTAATGGTGACCGCACTATTGTATGGATTGACCGGACTGGGCCTGTTTGCACTCGGATTGTACGCCTTGATCACCCAGACGCATCTCTTGCGCAAGTTACTCGCGATCAATGTCCTGGGCGGAGGGATCTTCCTAGTACTGGGGGGATTGACACGCCGGCTGGCCGACAACCTGATTGATCCGGTGCCGCATGCCATGGTAATTACTGGTATCGTTGTGGACATCGCCGCAACGGCATTGGGCTTGGCAATCGTCATGCGGATCCATGCGCTCACCGGCCACACCACGCTTCCCGAAGAACGAGAATGATTCCGGCATCCCCGGTTGAGCGCGATCGATAGGTATTAAATAGTGTCTGCCCGAAAACCCATTATCTAATTATAAAACAACATGTTGCATATTATTTTGGTAAAGAAGATCAGCGGAATTCTGGCCAAAACTGCCATAAATAGCCCGTTTTAGTAGATTTTGAGCCATAAAAACCTCAAACTTCGACTATAGTTTGAGAAAATACCTGCTTCCAGAAACCCACTTCATTCGAATCGAGTGCCTCATGCGCATAGTTCAAAATGCCCAGATGAAATTAGGTGAAATCGACATATCGGAAATCAAATTTGATTTGCGATCCCGAGACGACATACCGAAGATACTGCGCGGGTTGCAACACCTGTACATAAACGTACCGTTGCGCGAAGCAGTTTTTGCCCTGCTGGAAAGTGACATTGCACCCGAAGTGAACAAGCGCAATGGCCGTCCTGGCATGACGCTATGGAACATCCTGGTCTGTGGCGTGTTACGCCTGGACCTGAATATCGACTACGACCGCCTTTACGAACTAGTCAATCAGCATCGAACGCTACGCCAAATGCTCGGGCATAGCCTATATGATGAGAAGGCATATGCCTACCAAACTCTGGTGGATAACGTTGGGCTGCTCACCCCGGAATTACTGGACAAGCTGAATCAGCTCATTGTTGAAGGAGGGCATGCACTCATAAAAAAGGGCGGCGCAGTCCTGCGTGGGCGGTGCGACTCCTTTGTCGTTGAAACCAACGTTCATTTTCCCACCGACATTAGCCTGCTATGGGATGCCATGCGTAAAGCGATCACGCTGACTGCACAATGGAGCGAAAGCCAGCAGTTCAGCGACTGGCGTCAGTATCGCCACAACCTGCGTCAACTGAAACAAAAGCTGCGCCACGCGCAGCAAAGCAAGCGCAGCCGTACTCAAGCAAAACAAAATCCTGCTGGAATCATTCAGGCACACCGGATCTAT
>NZ_FNOY01000020.1 GCF_900107165.1 Nitrosomonas halophila | reverse complement strand
TCTACCAGAGCAAGTCTGGCTGAACCCAGAGAAGGACGGGGGTGACTTAAAGGTCGCCGTGTAGATGAACACGACAACTACCTTGACAAACAGCGTACAACTATTCGCCTCAAATGATCGAGGAATCCCGCTCAGCCAGCTTCGCCCCCGCTACGATCGCTATTCTCGGACAGCCTCCTAGTCCGGACAAATTCCGATGTGAATATTGTCCATT
The DNA here is from genome assembly GCF_900107165.1 of Nitrosomonas halophila. Taxonomy (GTDB): domain Bacteria; phylum Pseudomonadota; class Gammaproteobacteria; order Burkholderiales; family Nitrosomonadaceae; genus Nitrosomonas; species Nitrosomonas halophila. The sequence goes on along the minus strand of NZ_FNOY01000020.1, from coordinate 49,606 downwards.
ATTTTTGGAGCCCAGCAATTACCATGTCATTCAAATCTCGCTTCAGATCGATATTGAATATTTCGCCATTGCCAGAAGAAGCGCATCGGGCAGATAGCGGCATATTTGACTTCAATTCTGACGGCACGCTGTCTCGTGAAGCTGTTGTGCACGAACCTCATTCTGCCGAAGAGGCTTGTCATCAATTCCCAATGGACAACGATCATCCATCGGGACTGGATGCCGAAAACATCGCCATCCATGAAGCCAGGCAGCGACTCGAATGCGAGGCCAAAGCACGCGTGACAGCCGAAGCACGCGCCCGGGCGGAAACCAGCGCCAGATTGGCTGCCGAGGCAAGAATCAAAGCCGATACAGTCGCCACCGAAGAAGCCAAAGCACGCATTCGAGCTGAGACCCTGGCCAAGCGCGAAGCTCAGGCACGCCAGGAATTGGAAGCAAAACTGCGCCAAACAATAGAGGCCGGCGCCAAAGCAGAAAAAGAAATCGTCGCCACCCTACGCGCCAGGGTGCATGCGGAATCCGTGATCGCAGAGAAATCCCACCAACGCGCTCAGGAAGAGGCGATGCTGCTCGCACAAACGCAAGAGAAGGAAATCGCAGAAGAAAAAGCAATCCAGGCGGCTATTGCCAACAGAAAAGTTGCGCAACAAGCGCACATGATGGCAGTTTCCACAGCCGAAGCCGAAACCCGGGCAATTGCCCTGGCCCAAGCCAGGATGGAAGAAAACGAAGAGATACTCGCCTTGGCGCATGCCAAGGCTGAAGCGGAACAGCAAGCACTGGATGAAATCAGCCAGCGCAAGGAAGCGGCCGCCCTGCTGGCGCAGCAAGAGCGGGTGCGGCTGGAAGCGGAAGCCCGAGCGAATCAGGCGCTGCAGGAAAAATTGGCAGCCGAAGAACAAGCAATCCGCGCAGCAGAAACCCGGCAAGAAATCGATCTGGCCGCCAGACAGGCCGCCGAGTCGCGCGCGCATGCCGAATCTGAAGCGGCCGCAGCCGGACTGGCCAGGGTCGAAGCAGAGCGGCAGGCCGAAGTACAGGCTCAGCTGGCCGCACAGACTGAACAAGAAATGTCTCAGGCGATTGCCGAGCGCGCCAGAGCGGATAACCAATTACTGGAAGAGACACGCCAACGCATCGCGGCAGAAACCGAGGCCCGTCTGGCTGCGGAAGCCCGCGCACAAATAGAGCAGCAGGAAATCGTCACGCTTAATGCAAAATTATTAGCGGAGCATGCCGCGGCTGAGGCAGTTAAAGAACGCATTGCAGCCGAGGAAGCAGCAATCCAGCAATCGCGCGCGCGCGCCATTGCCGAGGCTGCCGCCAGGAAATCCGCAGAAGCGAAAATTGCAGCGGAATTGCAGGCAACCACGCTGGCAGAAGAACGCGTCGCCCTGAACGCCCGGGCGGAACAAGAAGCACGCGCACTGGCAGAATCGGAAGCATGTCTGCTCGCAGACAAGAAGAAAAGGCTGGACGCCATCCAGCTGGCCAAAGCTGCCCATGCAACACGGCTGGAGACAGAACGCAAACTGACTGAACTTGCAGCCGCTATCGCCCAGAATCGCACGCTCATCGCGGTCAAGATGGAAGAGAAACTACGCATGGCTGAAATCGCAGCAATTACGACTTTGGGCCGGGCACAGGCGGAAACTTCGGCCCTGGCGGCGCTGCAAGCGAAAATTGAGCAGGAAGCACTCGCCATCGAACGGGCGATTGCACGGGAAGCTGTCGAGACCATGGCCATGGAAGCGGCGCTCGCACGCACCCGGGCTGAGGAAACCGCCATTGCCCAGGCATCGAACACAATCCGGGAAGAAATCGCGATCACCAGCATTATCCAGCAGCATCCCGGTGAGGCCGCACCCGTACAGGAAGAAGTTGAGGATGATGGACACCTTGATTTGAATCCCTCCGGCGAATATGAACCCTCAATGGCCGCACCAGAACAGGCCGACTCAGACGATTGGCAGGTCGCAACACCAATGCTTGCCTATCAAGAAGATATCACAGCCCTGGCTGAATCTGGACAGACAGCGGCCTATCACAACTCCGAGATCGAACCTGGTTTCGCACCCACGCCGGCCATCACCGATGCACTAGAAACCGCAGTGCATGCGTCATTCAAACCTGATGATAGCCCGTCTCCAGACACGTTCGATCAATTTGATAACATCCGGACACCAGACGCTCCTGCCGCACCCCGCACATCCAGAATGCACTACAAGCAAGATGGCAACCAGCCGCTTGCGGATGATCTGGAAGCCGAGTCAATGCTGGACGAGTTGTCAGCAAACAGGATGGGCGCAGCCTAGGAGGTTGTCCAAAAATAGACTGATCTACTACGGATGAAGCTGGCTGAGCCCTCGCTACGCTATTCTCGGACAGCCTCCTAGCAGCAACGCCGGTATCCTCGGCTGATTGCAATTTTTATAACGAATGGATTGTTATCCACAGCATAAGTTGTTATTTTTACGTTACCTGACTGCTGGCGACGCCACGAGCCAAAGTGCACGGCTGTCAAGCCTGTCCAACTGAGAATCCAGGGTAACCGATCCCAGATAGCGTACCGATACATCTTTATAGTATTTTCGGGAGCCTGCGCGGGCCATATTCACGCGTTCTCACCCAGCACACACCCTCCCAACCCCCAGGAGACACAATATGCTGAAAACTCTATGCGCCTCTTCCCTGATGCTGATGCTATGGTCCATGCCATTCCATGGATTTGCCAACCAGCCGGAAGAAAAAGTCACAACCGTACACGATCAAAAGCAAGTTTCGGTGACAATCTACAATGAAGACTTGGCACTGATCAAGGAACTGCGCGACATCCCGCTGAACAAAGGTATGAACCACCTTGCCTGGCGCGAGGTCTCTGCCCGCATCCGTCCCGAAACTGCGTTACTGCGCAATTTGCAGCAGCCCACGGGATTCCGGTTACTTGAACAAAATTTCGATTTTGACCTGCTCACGCCCCACAAACTGCTGGAAAAGTATCTTGGCCGCACGGTCACCATACTTCACACCAATCCCGCCACAGGGGTTGAAACCAGCGAATCCGCCGTCGTGCTCTCCACCAATGAAGGCATCGTACTGCAGTTCGAAGATCGTATCGAAACCGGCACCCCCGGTCGAATCGCCTTTCCCGGTGTGCCCGATCAACTGCGCGACCGGCCTACCCTTACGCTCGCACTGGTCAACCCGCGGGCCGGCAAACATCAGCTGGAACTCTCTTATCTGACAGCCGGCCTCTCCTGGCAGGCGGATTATGTCGCTGAACTCAATGCCGATGACAGCCAGCTCGATCTCAATGGACTGGTCACCCTGGTAAACCGCAGCGGCATCGCTTACCGCAACGCCCGCATGCAACTGGTTGCCGGAGATGTGCACCTGGTCCAGCCTGAAACACGCTACAGCAGAAAAATGATGGCCATGGCAGCCGAGGCGGCGGACTTGCCGCAAATGCGGGAAGAAGCTTTATTTGAATACCATCTCTACACCCTGTCAGCCCCAACCACCCTGGCAGACAATCAGACCAAGCAGGTCGCCCTGATGTCGGCAACCGCCATCCCCCTCCACAAAGAATTTCTGCTGCACGGCGCGAGTCATTACTATGCCGGCAAGGTCGGTGAAATCGGCCGCCAACTCAAGCCTGCTGTGTATATTCAATTTGACAACCAGGGCGAAGGGCTGGGCGTGCCACTGCCCAGAGGCGTTGTACGTGTCTACAAACACGATACACAAGGCCATACGCAATTCGTCGGCGAAGACCGCATCGACCATACCGCCAAAAACGATCAGGTACGCTTGAAGCTGGGTAGCGCTTTCGACATCACTGCCGATAAAATCCAGACCGATTTCCAGCGACTTACCACCACACCCCAGAACGTGGCTGAATCCGCTTACCGGATCGCAATCCGCAATGCCCACCGGGAAGCCGTCACCGTCCGCCTGCAAGAGCCCATACCCGGCGACTGGACAATGCTCGCTGAATCCCTGCCCCACACCAAGCCGAGCGCTAACCTGGCCGAATGGCAAGTCACCGTCCCCGCCAACCAGGAAACCGAGCTGACCTACCGGGTTCGGGTCAAATATTGAAAGGAGGGGCAGTTAGCGTCTCGGCCACCTGAGGTATCCGGGCTCTACCCCAACTCAGAAGCTGTTTGCAAACAGCTGGAGACAGATCATACAGCAGCAGCATGCGTGTCAATACGCACTGCTTTTTCCAAAAATATCGGCAATCACCCCTACCTGCCTGGCAAGGCAGCCAGCATCAAAGCCAGTTGATGCCAGCCAGGGGCTGGATTGCCGTACCACTGCTGCAACTCACAAAATCACAAGGGGTCAAGTCTTGTTCTGCCATAGACGATAATCCATTCTACTCAACATTGGATATCACCGAGAGGAAATTTATCTGGATGATACCGGCCTCATCAATTAGCCGGCATTATTTGGCCATAGCTGTAAACGATTTAACTGGGTTTGCCATGCGTATTGCCTGATAGGCAAGGACTATCATATCGTTGCTAAAACGATTGCAGGAAGAAAGGGCTCGCATATTCCTCATGCTCTGCACAAAAATGAAGCCCTCATGCCAAAGGAGGATGATATGCGCAAGATGATCATGCAAATTCCCTTCCAGCTTCCAACAGAGAAACAGCGTCTACTTCTGTTGCTGGAAATTCTCGATGAAAGCCGGCTGGAAGGTATGGTCTTGACCGGCCCCTGACTCCCCATGGGCACATCCCGAAACATCCTGTTTTCAGGACTTTTCAGCAGCCCTAAAAAAATTCAAGCACACCCGCCTCGGCTCAAACATTGAAACGGAAATGCATTACATCGCCATCCTGGACGATATATTCCTTACCTTCGAGGCGCATTCTTCCGGCCTCTTTGGCCTTTTGCTCTCCCCGGTAGGCGACAAAATCGTCATAGGCGATGACTTCGGCGCGTATAAAGCCTTTCTCGAAATCGGTATGGATGACGCCAGCAGCCTGGGGAGCGGTTGAGCCGCTGCGAATGGTCCAGGCCCGGACTTCCTTGACGCCGGCCGTGAAATAGGTCTGGAGTCCCAGTATTTGATAGGCCGCGCGAATCAGGCGATTCAAACCAGGTTCTTGCAGTCCGATATCCGCGAGAAAGATCTGCTTGTCTTCATCGGAGAGATCCGCAATCTCGGCCTCGAGGGCGGCACAAATCACCACCACGGGCGCTGCCTCCTGTTTGGCCTGCTTTTGGATTCTGTCCAGCATGGGGTTATCTGCAAAGCCCTGGTCCGCGACGTTGGCCACATAGATAACAGGTTTGGCGGTCAACAAACAAAGTGGCTTCAGCAGTGCCTGTTCAGCGCTTTCAAGCTCGAGGCTGCGGGCAGGATGGCCCTGGTCTAGGTGCGCATGCAGTTTCTCCAATATCGCCAGCAAACGCACGCTTTCTTTGTTGCCCGAAGATTTTGCCAGCTTGGCTTCACGCTGCATCGCCTTTTCCACTGTCGCCAGATCTGCCAATGCCAGCTCGGTCTGAATCACCTCCATATCCGACAGGGGATCCACTTGGCCAGCAACATGCACGACGTTATCATCCGCGAAACAACGGACCATATGCACAATGCCATCGGTCTCGCGGATATTGGCCAGAAATTTATTGCCCAAACCTTCGCCCCTGGAGGCACCAGCCACGAGTCCAGCGATATCGACAAACTCTACGGTTGCCGGTTGCACTTTCTGTGGGTTGACAATTTCGCTCAGGCCGGCAAGGCGCGGATCGGGCACTTCGACTATGCCAACATTGGGGTCAATCGTACAGAAGGGATAGTTCTCGGCCGCAATGCCGGCTTTGGTCAACGCATTAAACAACGTGGACTTGCCCACATTTGGCAAGCCTACGATCCCGCACTTCAAGCTCATGATCGGATTCTCATCAATATTTTAGGAAATAGTAGGAAGTTAGAAACGGTTGGGCAACCGCGCACGCTACTTGTCACACCGGGTATGTAATTGGTGCATGGCTGCCGCCAGATCGCCCTTGGCTATGAGTGGCCATACCCGCATGCTGCGATCGATAGCCTGCTCGATGTGTGACGCTTCTTCCTTCCTGGGAGGGTGCAGAACATAATCCACAACCGCATGCTTGTTTCCGGGATGACCGACACCGATCCGCAAACGCCAGAAAGACTGGCTTGATAGCTGAGCGATAATGCTTTTGAGGCCGTTATGTCCGCCTGCCCCGCCACCTGATTTCAGCTTGACAATCCCCGGTTCCAGATCCAGTTCGTCATGCACAATCAAGACTTGTTCAGGCGCTATCTTGTAAAACCGGCAGATGGCTGCCACGGCCAGACCGCTGGCATTCATGTAGGTCTGTGGTTTGAGTAGCCAGCATTCAGTATCGTCCTGGGTTGCACGCGCGCAGAGCCCATGAAATTTGGCTTCCACTCTGAACGATGCATGCAAGGTGTCGGCCAACTGGTCTAGCCAATGAAAGCCGACATTGTGGCGGGTGGCCGCGTATTTTTCGCCTGGATTGCCAAGTCCAACCACAATTCTGATGGGTGATTCCACTACCTGATTCGACCTTGGCAATAAATGACTGGATAAAGCGTGACTTGAACTTGCGGCACTCCCGGATGATCGGCCAGGCCAGTCTTCTCCGGGAGCTTAAACGGTTTAGGCGGATTCGGATTCCGATTCGCCGGCTGCGGCACCACCACGTGGCGCGATGAGGGAGGCGACTGGCTGATCGTCACCCTTGATCAGGGCTGGAATTTCGACCCGCTCGGGCAATTGCAGATCGCTGAAATGCAAAGTGCTGCCCGCGGTCATGTCTGACAAATCGACAGTGATGAACTCAGGCAGATCCTTGGGCAAGCAGGAGATATCGATTTCGTTCAGCACATGGCTGATCATGCCGCCAGACAATTTCACACCGGGAGCGATATCGCCATTGATGAAATGCAGCGGCACTTTCATATGGATTTTCTGGTTCTGATTGACCCGCTGGAAGTCGACATGCAGCACTTGTTGCTTGTACGGATGCATTTGCACGTCCCGCAACAATACCTGCTCGGATTGACCGTCAACATTGAGAGTCAAAATGGATGCGTGAAAGGCTTCCATTTTTAATTTATAAAACAGATCCTTGTGATCCAATTCGATCGGCTGGGCAGCGCCATCCCCTCCGTATACGACCCCGGGCAGCCTGCCTGCCGCGCGCATGCGGCGACTTGCTCCGGTTCCCTCTAACGTCCGCTTATTGGCACTTATTTCGATTTGCATTGCGTTCTCCTGAAAATGATTCATCCGCCACCGGATGAATCAAGAAATCATATAGGTTTATTCCATGAACAATGAACTCAACGAGCTTTCATTGCTTATTCTGAGCATTGACTCACCGAACAAGCTAGCCACGCTCAGCTGACTGATACGGTCACAGTTTGCCGCTTCTTCACTCAAGGGAATTGTATCGGTGACAACCAGCTTATCCAGACTGGAATTCTCAATTCGTGTCACTGCGTTGCCTGACAGCACCGGATGCGTCGCATAGGCAATCACGCTCAACGCCCCCTCCTCTTTCAAGGCTGCTGCAGCTTCGCACAAGGTGTTGGCGGTATCCACCATATCATCAATGATGACGCAGGTACGGCCTTTGACTTCACCGATGATGTTCATCACTATGGATTCATTCGGTTTGGGACGCCGTTTATCGATAATTGCCAGATCGCACTCCAGACGCTTGGCCATATGGCGCGCTCTCACCACCCCGCCTACATCGGGCGACACCACGATTAAATTTTCATAGTTATGCTTCCAGATATCACCGAGCAGAATCGGCATGCCGTAGATATTGTCCACGGGGATATCGAAAAATCCCTGGATCTGGTCGGAATGTAAATCCATGGTAAGCAGTCTATCCACGCCGACACTGGTCAGCATGTTCGCGACCACTTTGGCCGTGATGGCGACACGCGCCGAACGCGGCCGCCTGTCTTGCCGCGCGTAGCCAAAATAGGGAATGGCCGCTGTCACACGACCGGCCGAGGCGCGCTTCAAGGCATCCACGATTACCAATATCTCCATGAGGCTTTCGTTGGTGGGCGCACAGGTGGATTGCAGCACGAAAACATCGTTTCCCCGCACGTTCTCGAGTATCTCCACCATGATCTCACCATCGCTGAAACGTGCAACTTTCGCACGTCCAAGATTGATGCTCAGATGCTTGACCACATCCTGCGCGAGCTGTGGGTTGGCCGTGCCGGTAAACACCATCAAGCTGTCGTAAGCCATGAATAACTATTACCCCGGGATAAAAAAACAGTGCAGGTCGATATAATCGGTTGCATAACGCCAGCATTTGCTGCTGACAGATTACTACTGAGATCTGGCTGGGGAGGTAGGGATCGAACCTACGAATGCCGGAATCAAAATCCGGTGCCTTACCACTTGGCGACTCCCCAATATAAATTTTCCTAAAAATCCGACAATGGATGACTTGCAAGTCCCTGCACGACAAAACCACTCATCTCGCTGGGCATCTGCATGCATGCTTCCCGCGCACTGGGCTCGTCAGGAAACTCTGCAAATATACACGACCCTGATCCACTCATTGCAACTTTCGTCGCACCACGTCGCTGCCTTAACCACGCCAGCCAGCTGGCAACTACCGGTTGCATCCGCGCGACGACCGGTTCAAGATCGTTATGTCCCTGTCCGGTGGAAAAGGCCGCCATTTTGATCGGAATTGTGTCGCGTGTCAACTCCCGACTCGAAAAAACCTCGACTGTGGAGACATGCACAGGTGGAGTCAGTACCAGATACCAACAGGAAGGCAGGTCTACAGGCGTGAATATTTCGCCGATTCCTTCGGCAAACGCATTTCGGCCGTAAACAAATATCGGCACATCGGCGCCCAATTCCAATCCGAGCGTCATCAAATGTTCCCTGTCCCAGCCAATCTTCCATAACCGATTCAAGGCGATCAATGTCGTCGCGGCATCAGAGCTTCCGCCGCCCAGTCCGCCACCCATCGGAATCCGCTTCTCCAGATGAATGTCGACGCCCAGGGGACAGCCGCTCCGCTCCTGCAGCAGCTTGGCTGCACGCACGCATAAATTATCCTGGTCGGGCAGACCGGGCATGGGATTGGTTAACTTGATCAGCCCATCATCCCTGACAGTAAAAGTCAGCTGATCCGCGTAATCGATAAAACGAAAAACCGTTTGCAGCAGGTGGTAACCATCGTCGCGGCGTCCAATCACGTGCAGGAACAAGTTGAGCTTGGCTGGAGCTGGAAATGTATGCATAGCACGTTCACTGTTTTTTATTTTGCTGGGCGTGTGGCGTGTTCATTCTGCCATTGATCGACGACCAGTTTCATTTTCATATCCGCACGGGTGAATTCCAGCAATCGCGGCAAAGCGGATTGCGCTGCCTGTTCCGGATAATAATCCAAATAGGCGATCTGCCAGCCATCCTGGCGGATCGCGACGGTACGGTGATCGCGATCGGTATCCTTCTCGGCCACTGTCATCGGAAAATGCCGGCCACGCACCCAATATCGCAAGCCGGCAAGCGGCAGCTCCCAACCCAACACCTGTGCCGTGAGCTGCTCTGCCGTAGCCGCGCGATAAATTGCCGGTTCGGATGTCGTCAAGCGCACGCCGGTTCGATCGCGATAAATTTCGGCGACTACCTGACCTAGTGGAGAGAACAAATAAATTTCATCCTCATGTGCCGTATGCCGCCAACGTACACTGCCCGAGAATTTCTGCTGATCGGTTTTCACCGCCAGCCGGCCAACCAACATAAAAAAACGATCCATCGATTCTTGCTGCTCGAAAGCAGGCGGAATGATGGTCGCAGTGATGGCAGCAGGACGAATCTCCGGTCCGGCACAGCTGGTCAGTATCAGGCATACGCATAACCACTGCTGAATACGCCAGATCTTTTCGGCACAGAAACCGTGCATGCTGGACAGCTTGGCGATCGCTGCGTGCCCTGCGAACAACTTATCTATGATATCAATAAGCCAGGATGGTTGCCGGTTAAAGCGCATTTCCCGCTTCGGTCGCGGCATTACGGGTATGTTGCGCATCCGGCAACACAATATTCAATTCGAGTGTTTCCTGATTATCATCCTGCTCGAATTTGACGGAGATCGCATCCTGGTCCACCTCGACATATTTCCGAATCACCTGCATCAATTCTTCTTGCAGCTGCGGCAAATAGGACGGTTTATTGCGATAATAGCGCTCATGTGCAACGAGGATTTGCAGCCTTTCTTTTGCGACGGAAGCGGTTTTAGATTTAGATGATCTAAAATAATCCAGTAAGCTCATTATTTACCTCCGAACAGCTTTCTGAGGAACCCCTTTTTATTTTCAACAAAACGGTGCGGTCTTTTTTCGCCGAGGTATCGTGCCACGACATCTGCGTAAGCCTGACCGGCATCACTTTTCTCGTCCAGAATCACCGGAATTCCGGCATTGGAAGCATTCAGCACCGATTTCGATTCCGGTATGATGCCCAGCAAATGCAGGGACAGTATTTCCTGCACATCCTCCAGGCTCAGCATTTCACCCGATTCGACGCGGCTTGGGTCATAACGCGTCAACAACAAAAACTCCTTGATCGGATCCATGCGCAGCTCAGCCCGGCGCGACTTGCTTGCCAGGATTCCCAACATGCGATCCGAGTCCCGGACCGACGACACTTCCGGATTCGTCACCACAAATGCGTCGTCTGCGTAATACATGGCCAAGTTGGCACCCTTCTCAATACCGGCTGGCGAATCACAAACAATGTACTTGAAATCCTTGGAAAGCTCTTCCAGCACCCGGCCAACACCTTCCAGGGTCAATGCATCCTTATCGCGAGTCTGTGAGGCAGGCAGGATATAGAGCTGGTTACAATTCTTGTCCCGGATCAGAGCCTGGTTGAGATTTGCCTCGCCATTGATGACATTAACAAAATCATACACCACCCGGCGCTCACATCCCATGATCAAATCGAGATTGCGCAATCCGACATCGAAATCGATGACAGCGGTCTTATGTCCCCTTTTAGCCAGCCCCATGGCGATAGCCGCGCTGGTCGTGGTTTTTCCGACCCCACCCTTACCCGATGTTACAACGATGATTCTTGCCAATTGAATCTCCTTTCCCAGAAATAGTTTTTAATTGAGTTCCTCAACAATCAACGCTTGGTCCTGCAAATAAACTTGCAGCGGCTTTTTTTTGATACTTGCCTTCAAATCTTCGCTTGTCTTGTAAACCCCGGCAATCGAAACGAGCTCAGCCTGCAAATCGAGACAAAAAAGGCGTGCGGCGGTATTGCCCTGCACACCCGCCAGCGCCCGCCCTCTGAGGGTGTTGTAAACATGAATGTTGCCCTCCGCCATGATCTCCGCTCCGGCACTGACTTGCGACAGAATCACCAGGTCGCCGCCAGCGTAGATCCGCTGGCCCGAACGCACTGGCTGGGTAACAAGCATGGCTGGCGCATGTGACACCTCTTTGACAACCATGGCCTGGATCTCGGGCATGGCAGCAGGCGCGTTGCTCAGCTCCAGTCGCGCACTGCCACTACTGCGGCCAGAATCCACCGGAATCGACGATGCCAAAGCCAAGCGCGCCTGGGCATCGTTGCCGCCCCGGATACCCACAGGGCACAACCCTGATTGCCGCAGCAGCGCTATCAGTGCCGCGACATCGATTTCCTGGCCGTGCTCGTTCAATTCGGTCAAATCGAACAATACCGGAGAACTTTTGAAGAAATCGGGCGCACTGGCAATTTTTTCCTGTAGGTGCAGGGCGATTGCATGCATGTCATTGCTGTATAAAACCAGAACTGGTGCAAAGAAAGTACTGCTCCTGAATTCCAATACGGAAGATTGCAAACCATCCATGTGACAAGACTCTGAGCTGTCCGCAGAATCAATCATGCGGGTATGTATGGAAAAGTGGGATCAAGGTCCCGCGTTTGAAATAAAAGCCGTCATTATACCTTTCCATCCAATGGAATAAACTGCTTTAACCAAGAATCGGGCAAAATGCTTGCAGTGCAGTTGATAGCATAACGCACGCCGCGATGCTTGCAAATAATGCAGAAAAATTGCTGCCTGACAGCATGAAATTAAGTATGCTTCACCTATCTGCCAGTCAAGGAGGAAAGCATGAAATCCCATTCACTTTTACTCTGCTTGATCCTGCTCGGCGCCTGCTCCGGCCCCTCACCGAGAATCCGGGATTTTCCTGCAGAGCCCGCCCCTTATACACTCATCAGCCAGGCAAGCGATACCTACATAGACACCCAACTGCGCTGGGGCGGCACCGTTATCGATGTGGAGAACGAAATCGATTCCAGTCTCATGCAAGTGCTTTTCTATCCGCTCGATGCCAATGGCTATCCGCAAACCGATGAACCCAGCCAGGGGCGGTTTGCGATCGAAACCAGCAAGTTTCTGGATCCGGCAATTTTTGTCAAGGATGCGGAAATCACTGTTGCCGGATCGGTAAAAGGCGAAATCGAACGCCTGGTTGGACATAAACCCGTACGTATGCCGCTCATCGAGGCAGAGGCGATTTGCCTATGGCCAAAGGCATACCGGGGAAGAAGATATTACGATGAGGCCATCTTCCGCTATGTTCCGGATCCCTATTTTGGCGGCTATTGCGGCCCTTACGGCTATTGGTGGTGATCGCCCAACTGGCAGTTTCGGCAGCCTGGTTGTCAGGACAATTTCGAATCATGGCATCAATCAAGAGACATCTGCTACGGTTTCGCCAATGCGCAAATTCCCTTGGGGCATACTCGCGCAAGAATTAAGCTTGAGATTGATTGTCAAACCTTGCACACAGAATGGCTGCCGAGTGTCGATGCCTGCAGGGCAAGTTTTTAAGTACCATCTAAAATAATCACTTAGTGTGTCTGTGCGCACGCGCGCTCTACATCCGTACTGGATGAATGGATGAAGCGGATCGGCCGCATGACTACTCGGCCAATTTAATTGGCGCCACCCACCTTGGAGGAAAGCATGAAATCCTACTTGCTTTTGTTCTGCCTGATATGGCTCGCTGCATGCACCAGCATGCCGCCAGCCATCAAAGATTTCCCAGCAATGGATATTCCTTATCAGCTTGTCAGTCAGGATATCGATGCCTACAAGGATACCCCGCTACGCTGGGGCGGCACGGTTATCGACGTGGAGAACGAAACGGATTCCAGTCTTGTACAGGTGCTTTTTTACCCGCTGGATCGCAACGGTTACCCCCAAATCAACCAAACCAGCGATGGCCGGTTCGCCGTTGAGACCAGTGAATTCGTGGATCCGGCGATCTTTACCGAAGATGCAGAAATCACGGTTACAGGTACCTTGAAAGGGGAAATCGAACGGATGGTCGGCAACAAGATCATACGCATTCCGCTGGTGTCTGCTGCCGCGATTTATCTATGGCCCAAGGATTATCGGGGAAGACGCTATGTTGGGGATCAAAGATATCGCTATCCACCCCCCTATCCCTACTTCGGTTATTATGGCCATCCTTTCTTTTACCGGGGCTTTTATGGCCCCTATGGGTATTGGTGGTAGGCATCAGTTGAGTCACTGTCAGATTGCCGCTCAATTGCACATCCAGCGTCACACAACCCGCACCGGCAAGGAACTAATACAAGCCAGGCCCAAATGCTGATAGTATGAGCCTCCTAACCCAGCCGTATAACCACTGTCACCCGGAATGCTGACTCCGGTATCCATCAGATGCCAGCGCAAACTGTACTGCCCTGTGAAAAAAATGCCAAACACCCACAATAGCTTTTTTCGAACTCAGCGAGATATACATAATCAAGAGGCGCTGCATCGCCCATTGCCAAGCATCCCGCACTATCAGCGCAGCGCAGCGCGATCGCTCACCCCATGCCCGCAGCAAATATCGTTAACGACTTATGTGGAAGCTCTTAAACTCATTCACAATCCTCATCCTGGCTTTTACTGCAGCCAGCATCGCCCTGGCCTACTTTGCGATCGAGCAGCAGCCCCGAATCGAAAGAGAAATTCTCGTCACACCAGAACATATTGCACGCGCCAAGCAGCTGCTTGATACGCATCGCTATCAGGTCCATGCGGGCAAGTCAGTAACAGCCAAATTTCAGCCAGATGATCTGGATATCGCCCTCAATTATCTGGCACATCATTTCGCGCAGGGACGCGCCAGGACAACCGTACAGGATCAAAGCGCACTGATCCAATTGAGTCTGCCCGTGCCGGTAGGGAATACCCGCAGTTTTCTCAATGTTCAGGCAGTTGTGGCAGCAGCCAATGGCCGCCCCATGCTGAAATCGGTGCAGATTGGCCAATTGCCCGTACCGGATGCGCTTGCCGACCTGCTGATATCACAGCTTCTGACCCGGTTACAAAAAAGCAGCCCGGATGTCCGCGCAGCGCTGGAAGCCTTCCGAAAATTACAAATCTCCCGCAATGGCATCGCCATCACATACTACTGGGAAGGCTGGAGAACCGATCAATCCGCTTATTCTTCACTGAGCGCCCCGCTTTTCAATCAACAACAGCTGGATCGGTTGTTCCGCTATCATCATTTCCTGAATGAGCGCAACCGTCATCAGGCAGGACAGTCGATGCCGCTTTCCGAACTGCTGACGGCCCTCATGCAGGAAACCGTCCGCCACACCGCATCAACGAATATTGTAGAAGAGGTCCGTGCCGCAGTATTGGTGGCCGCGTTCCATGTGCTGCAGTTTCCACTCAGATCAGTCATCCCAGAGACAGCCAGCTGGCCCAATCCCGTCAGAATCCGAGTCACGCTGGATGGACGGGCAGATTTTGCCATGCACTTCATGGCTTCTGCCGCAATTACCGCCTATACGGACACCATCTTGTCCGATGCAATTGGCCTCTACAAGGAACTGGAAGATGCCCGCTCCGGCAGCGGATTCTCATTCAACGATATCGCCGCCAACCGTTCGGGTACCCGTTTTGCCGAGAAAATACTGGCTAACCCAACTGCAGCACAGGCCATGCGCAACAAAATACTGTCGGGGATAGAGGATACCGATCTCATCCCCTATTGGTCGGATCTGCCCGAACATATGTCTGAGAGCACCTTCAGAACACACTTCGGGGGCATAGGCAGCCCGCAATATATTGAAATGATGGACAAAATAGAGCGACGTGTGGCTTCACTGAGATTGCTGCACTGAATCCATGCCCGGTCCAAAACGGCATGCTAGCAGATATACAAGACCCCACTCATAAAGAGGTTGATAATTGAGTGGAAAAACCACTAACATTAGCCGCCAAAATCACACTTTCCCAAAATGAAAAAACATCATTGCGCGCATCGTAACGAAAATTTGACCCCTTCTGGCAAGCAGCGCAGAAAACTGCTCCATTTGGCAACATTAGGCGCTGGCGTCAGCCTGTTCACAGTCCCAACGGGCGTCCGGCAAGCGCATGCCAGCGGCAAAGCGAAAACTTTGCTGTTAAGCTGCATGGATTATCGTTTAATGGATGAAATTGAACGCTATATGCTGCGCAAAGGCCTATATCATAATTATGACCACATCGTGCTGGCGGGTGCCTCGCTGGGCGCAATCACCGAGAAATATCCTGCATGGACCAGAACCTTCTGGGACCACCTGGATCTTTCGGTCACACTGCATGACATCCATACCGTTATCGTAATGGATCATCGTGATTGCGGTGCCTACAAAATGCTGCTGGGTGAGGATTATTCCTCGGATGTGGAGAAAGAAACGGCTGTGCACACCACCAATCTCATGCATCTCAAAAAAATGATCAATGAGAAGTATCCTCAGATTGAAGTTGAAACATTGCTGATGGATTTGAAAGGTGAAGTAGAAGTCATCCTGGATACATCCATAGGACAAGAAGCGACCCAACCAGACGAAATAGAATCGGCGTACTGATCCAATCAAGCAGCTGACCATACAACGCAAACTGGAATCAGCCCTTATCAGTCAGAATCGCCCCCCTGATATTGCTGGATTAAAATTCCTTGACCACAAAAAAGGTAATATCGGTGCCGCCCCGTTTATTGTCTCTGATCACGTTGAGATTATGCGTCATATCCACAACCAGCATGGAATCCCCCAGAAAGCCGGTGGCCACACGCCCCCCGACTGCGCTGTAGAACGTATCCTTGCGCTTGAATTCGCCATCGACGTTGCGCACTGGATCGAGCCATGCAAGCGTACCATGCAAACTCAGATAACTGAAAAAAATTGGCTCCCAGCGGTATTCCGTATTGGCAATCAGGTAGTGCTCAGGATAAAACTCCCAGACCGAAGCACCGGGCAATACCGGAATGCCAGTCGACGAAAAATCCCAGCCCATCGGATTCACCCCGCCACCGATCCTTTGTGCCGAGAAACGATCCAGGTTGTTGCCAGTGCCAACATGGACGGTACCCAGCAGGCGATGCCGGTCGCTGTCTATGAACGGCACTCCACCCGCCGCCAGCGCATAGGCATCGAATCTGACATGATCGCGGGTATTGCCCGCCCTGTGCTGGATGCCATCCAGCCCCCAGTCGCGCCAATTCAAACGATGACCATAAACAAAGTTGGCACCGGTAGCAAAACCCTGATGCGCCAGCCAAAGCACATTCCGCTCCAGCGCATCGTATTTAATCTCCAGCCGTGTACCGAGCTCTACCGTATCACTGGGTGTCACTAAATTATCAGCTGCTTTGCGACTTCTTTTGAAATAGAGAAAGCCTGGCTCAAAATAGAGATTGACCATAAATATGTTGTCATTGTAGCCAGGCGAAATCTGTTCTCGATACCCGATACCTGCACTCCACTGCAAGCGCCCCCAGTACATTTCTTCATCACGGACCCGCTTGCCATCGACTATCTCGCTTAACGGCGCAGGCGGTGTAAAGTTGCGGAATGCGAGCGCATATTGATAATTCCCCCAGTCGGGCAATTGCTCGCCGTAAAAGATATCGTTATAGACACCGGCAACATTTGCATAAAACAACTGGCTTTCTTTTGGCTGACGCCAGAAATAGAGGCTACCGATCGGAAATATAGTCCGGTCATCCGGTTCATGCATATTGTATTGCAGCCCCAGCATCCAGGCATCGACTGATCGCCGGTCACGGCTCTCGACCACGATTTCTTCGCCAAAAATCTCGGTTCTGAAGCCTTCGCCAGCGCGTGGCGTACGATACACTTTGGCATCCCGATCAAGATAGGGCAGCGC
Organism: Nitrosomonas halophila; assembly: GCF_900107165.1. Taxonomy (GTDB): domain Bacteria; phylum Pseudomonadota; class Gammaproteobacteria; order Burkholderiales; family Nitrosomonadaceae; genus Nitrosomonas; species Nitrosomonas halophila. The sequence continues at coordinate 32,362 of NZ_FNOY01000020.1, read as the reverse complement.
CTGTTCATTGGGAAAACTGATGGCAGAATGCGTAGCTGAATTCCGATCCTGTTCGGCCAGCCCCAATTGCGCAACAAGCATCAGACTGGAAAACAAGGCAAACCGCAAAAAATGGTGTTGCATATTTTGGCAATAGTCTGTCATCTTCATCCACTCCGAAAATTCATTTAAAAATGCTCAGCTGTGAAAATACCCACAATCCGACTACAATATCCAGGTTGGCCGATTTTATAAAATTCTCCGATCCTGACAATCCTGAAACCCGCCCTCAAGACATTCGACGCCACGTAACCCCGGTACAAATGGCCACCTTACTCCACTCAGCGCTTCAACTGCGCGCGTCATGATCAGTTTTAGGTCACTTGTATCTAAAATGGCGCACTATTTTAGCATTCCGCGCAGAATTGCTCGACAATCTGTTGTTTTATTTCAACACCAAGGACTCGTTAACAGCCAGAACTGGTCAAACTCAAATCAGTCAGTGACATCCGGCCCGGTGAGCTGCCTGCTAAGGTCGGTGACTCTCATTCCAAATAGATAGATCGATTCAATAAGATATCCCTTTGCCGCCAGTCGGGAAGATACTGACGCATCAACGCTTTAAAACGTGAATTATGCCGCCGTTCGTGAAAATGGACCAGCTCATGAACGAGCACATATTCGATACATGCGATGGATTTTTTAGCAAGCTCGAGACTCAACCAAATGCGCCTGGCGGTGGGGTTGCAGCTTCCCCATCGGGTTCGCATGTGTTTGATCCGCCATTCCGCGACCTGTACCCCTACCGCAGCCTGCCACTTGGCCAGCAGTGGTGGAATCAATACTTGCAGTTGCGCCCGATACCAGCGCAATAAAATCAGTTTGCGCTGCTCTCTGCCAGCTCCCGGCCGGACATACAGCGCAAGCTGATCCGGCTTGCGCAATATAACGCCATGCTGGCGCGTCCGCTCATGCACCCGTAGCGCATAGCATTGCCCAAGAAAATGATGGCGCTCACCGTCTACCATTGCCTGTGCATTTACAGCGGGCCGCGTTGTGAATGCTGCCTGCCGCCGTTTGATCCATGCCAGCTTGCCGATGACCATCATGCGAATGGCTTCATCGCTGGCTATCGATGGCACCACTGCCCGCACCCGTCCATCAGGTGGATCAAGGTAGAGATACATGTGCTTGATCGGCTTGCGCACAACCTCCACCATCATGCCGGTTACGCTCAAATAGCTGACGACTGCCTGTTCAGCAAAGCTCATTGCGGCGCCCGCCTGTCAGAACGGCAGCTGCTGCCAGATGCGATCGATTCTGGCCTTGACCTGTGCATCCATCTCAATCGTCCGCCCCCATTCGCGCGCGGTCTCGCCCGGCCATTTGTTGGTCGCATCCAGGCCCATTTTGCCCCCCAGGCCAGAAACCGGGCTGGCAAAATCGAGATAATCGATCGGCGTATTCTCGACGATTAGAGTATCCCGCGCGGGATCAACCCGGGTCGTAATCGCCCAGATGACTTCTTTCCAGTCCCGGATATCGATATCGTCATCTGTCACGATGATGAACTTGGTGTACATGAACTGCCGCAGAAAACTCCAGACACCGAACATGACACGCTTGGCATGGCCAGCATACTGTTTTTTCATGCTCACTACTGCCAGCCGGTAGGAACAACCTTCCGGCGGCAGGTAGAAATCGACAATTTCAGTAAATTGTCTCTGCAGCAACGGTACGAAAACTTCATTCAGCGCCACACCGAGGATGGCAGGCTCATCTGGCGGTTTGCCGGTATAGGTGGAATGATAGATCGGGTCGCGGCGCATGGTCATGCGTTCGACCGTGAACACAGGGAAGGTTTCCTGTTCATTATAGTAGCCGGTATGATCGCCGAAAGGCCCTTCCACAGCGGTTTCCTCAGGATGGATATAACCCTCCAGCACAATCTCGGCACTTGCCGGGACCTGCAGATCATGTGTCAGGCACTGAGTTACCTCGGTTCTCGCACCGCGCAGCAGGCCGGCGAACTGGTATTCGCTCAGACTATCCGGAACCGGTGTCACGGCACCGAGAATCGTAGCCGGGTCCGCACCCAACGCGACCGCAACCGGATAGGGTTTACCGGGATGGACCATGCAGAAATCACGGAAATCCAGCGCACCACCCCGATGGGCCAGCCAGCGCATGATCACTTTGTTCGGCGCGATCACCTGCTGGCGGTAAATCCCCAGATTCTGACGAGCCTTGTGCGGACCGCGGGTCACTGTCAGCCCCCAGGTAATCAGCGGCCCGGCATCATCCGGCCAACAGGTCTGGATGGGCAAGCGGCTCAAATCAACGGCCTCCCCCTCCCAGACCACCTCCTGACAGGGCGCATGAGAGACCTGTTTGGGCGCCATGTTCAGCACTTGCTTGAGCACTGGCAGCTTGTCCCAGGCATCGCGCAGACCTTTCGGCGGATCGGGCTCCTTGAGATAGGCAAGCAACTTGCCCACTTCGCGCAAGGCGGCAACAGAGGTCTGGCCCATGCCCAGCGCGACCCGTTCGGGCGTGCCGAACAGATTGCCCAAGACTGGGATCGTGTGCTGAGTGGGCTGTTCAAACAGTACCGCGGGGCCCGCCTGCTTGAGCAGACGGTCACAAATTTCAGTCATTTCCAGGCGGGGGTCGATTTCCGTCTTGACCCGCTTCAATTCTCCGCGCTGTTCGAGCTGCGCCAGAAAATCGCGTAAATCTTTATATTTCATGGATAGTTAGATAATCTAAATGGAAAACGCAACGAACAGCTAGGAGGCTGTCCGGCAAAAGCCTGGATAACTTGGGACAGGCCGAATCGCCCAATGCCGGTCCTCGCAAGCCAGCGCCCCCTCGTCATGCTGTGATATGGCGCGTGAGAATACAATCACATGCAGCACCACTTACCGGCCGATCCCGGATAGAGTATCCAGCAAAATGCCGATAAAAACCGTCGCACCGATCCAATTATTATGCAAAAACGCTTGAAAGCAACGGGCGGGTTCTCGCTCGCGAACCAGGTGATACTGATGAATGATCAAACCCAGCACGACCAGCAGCGCGGCATAGTACAAAATCCCCCGCTGCAAGAGCCCGCCCGCAAACACCAGGATACTGACAAAAGCAACGTGACACAGCACGATGCCTGCCACATCGAAACGTCCCAGCGTGATAGCGGAAGTTTTGATGCCGATTTTGAGATCATCCTCCCGGTCGGCCATCGCGTATTGTGTGTCGTAAGCAATCACCCAGCAGAGATTGGCCAGCATCAACAACCAGACAATAGGCGGTACGGCATTGGTCTGGGCGGCAAACGCCATGGGCATTCCGATACTGAACGCCAACCCGAGATACGCTTGCGGCATGGCAAAGAAACGCTTGGTGAAAGGATAGGAAGCTGCCAGGAGCAGCGCGCACACGGATAGCCCGATCGTGAGCCAATTGAGCGGCAGAATCAACAGGAATGCGCATAAGCTCAACCCAGCGGCCACCCACAACGCTTCCTTCGGTTGCACCAGACCGGTTGCCAGCGGCCGCTGCCGGGTACGCGCGACATGCGGATCAATGTGCCGATCGGCAAAGTCATTGATGGCACAACCTGCGGAGCGCATCAGGACCGTTCCCAGCACAAAAATCGCCAGTATCATCAAATCCGGCCAGCCATCAACCGCCAGCCACAAGGCCCAGAGCGTCGGCCATAGCAACAACAAAATACCAATCGGTTTATCCAATCGAATCAGTTGGTAATACGCAAATAATTTTTCTTTGAATGTCATAATAATTTTTAAAAAATGGGCTGTGATTGGAACAAGCAAACTGCGAATCGAGCATGCCCAGGAGGCGTCCTAGACTCATTCTGCAGCTCTCAGTTGCCGAATCGCGGGCAAAAATACCTCCGTCACGAGCAATGGCTGATCTTGCAGGGTAAACAGCGAACGCCTGGCCCACAGACTCATCGGCCGATCAGACAACTGCTCGCAAGCCCGTGCAAATAGCGGATGGTGTGGCTTCAGTTGCTTATACTCGAAGGGCGTGCGGCGGATCAACGGATTGGTGAACAGCATGGTACCGAGCGACTGGTTGCCCAGGCGGCTCAATCCGCGCCATGCGCCTTGCAAATGCGCCGGTTTCACCACCGAATGCGCGAAGACAACCGGCATATCGTCGCAGCGCAGGTACACTTCTCGCACCAGTGCCCGCACCCCCCAACGCAGATTCATGATCGCCAGTTCATCGATGCATGCGGCAGCCAGCGCTTGAAATACCGGCTCGACACGGAAATGCTCACTATGCGCTTGCAGCAGGCGCGTCAGCGAATCGCGGTGGCGCAACCACCAGCGGATATCGACAGGCGCACACACTGGCGCAGGGTGCCATGCCGAGGGCGCATTGACCTTCATTACGTTAAAAACCTGAAAGACGGAAAGATCGACCGAAGCATACTCGATCTACAAAAAAGCATTCAGCGCGTTATCTGCGATGACAAAGGATTTCAGAAGCCCCGCTTGACCGCTAGTCGACATGGCTAAGCTGCTATGATGGAGAGGATAAATTGTTGTGCTTGAATTCATTCTAAGGGCTCGTTAATGAATAACTTGAGCATACGCTGGGGTCGCTTTTGGCGCAGACCAAGACGCAAGACACACCGTTGTGTCATTCACAACCAGTGGCTTGCAACGCCGGTATGCGCCAAAAGCGACCCCAGCCCGAAGGGTTGTTGCGTATTCGGGCATCTGCGGCGTTGCGAGGCTTGCGAATGGAACGACCATTCGGCTTCGCCTCGCGCCTTGCATCTTTCCCGAATACGTAACAACGTATGCCCAAGTTATTCATTAACGAGCCCTAAGATTGATTACACTGTCGCGCGTGCTGCCTTACGCTGGCAAGCAACGCCTCTTTGCTGAACGGCTTGGCCAGGTGACCATCGGAGCCGACGATTCTGCAACGCGCCTGATCGAACAACCCGCTTTTGGCGGCAAGCAGCACAATTGGGATTGACCGGTATTTTGGGTGACGCTTGATCAGCATGCAGGCCTGATAACCATCCAAGCGCGGCATGACGCTATCCAGAAAAATAACGTCGGGTCGGCCATCGATGATCTTTGCCATCGCGTCAAACCCATCTGTGGCAAGCATCGCCTCACAACCGGATTGTCCAAGAAAAATTTCGGCGTCTCGACGGATAGTGCTGCTGTCATCGACCACCAAGACTTTAATTCCCGCCAAATCATCGCATTCACTCACAGCCATCCCTCACTCTGCCATCCTTCCTGGCCAAGTTCTCTATCAGAACAACGAAAAACCCTCTCGTTGATGCCAATGGCCCTATGATAACGCATAATCCAGAAAACCTCAGACAGACGCAGGCCGGAATCCGCGCAAAGCAGAGGGATATGACGCGGCATGGCAAGGCAGCCATGCGCTGCATCAACGGGCTGTCAGCAGCTTCCTTCCAGAACTAGGAAGCTGACCACTTGGCCACCAGCTGCCGCAGGAATTTCCACTTTCTCCGGCGGTCTGGCCGCCACCGCTGCCTACTTGCGCCAGAAGGCAATGGTAAAAACGATCAACAATGTATAAAACTCGAGCCTGCCCAGTAACATGGCAAAACTGCACAACCAAATCTGGAAATCGTTCAACGAAACATAGGTTGAAGCGGGGCCAATTTCGCCCATGCCTGGCCCAAGATTATTCAGGCAGGCAATTGCCGCCGAAAAAGCCGTCATGCCATCCAAGCCGCTCAAAGTCAGCGTCAAAGTCATCAAAACCATGCTTGCTGCATAAACGAACAAATAGGCCAGAACGGCAAAAATAATCTTGTGGGAAATCACGTTGCGTCCGATCTTGACCGGAGAAACCGCGCGCGGATGCATGATGGTAATCATTTCCCGGAAAAACTGTTTGTAGAGTATCCGCACCCTGATCATTTTGATCCCCCCGCCGGTCGATCCCGAGGAGGTGCTGAAACCCGACAGAAACATCATCCACAGCGGTGCGAAAATGGGCCAGACAGCGTAATCAGTATTACTGTAGCCAGTGGTTGTAGCCACCGAAACCACATTGAAGGCGGCAAAACGCAACGCCATCAGCGGCTCCTCGTAAACCCCCTCACTCCACAGGTAAACAGCCAGACCCGCACAACTGCCAAGCACGATCAGAAAAAAAAGCTTCGCTTCCGGATCAACCCGGTAAAAAGAAAAACTTTTAGTTCGCCAGACCATGAAATGGGTGGCGAAATTGATCCCCGCCAGCAGCATGAACACAATCGCGATCGCCTCGATCAGTGGAGAATCCCAGTAGCCATAGCTGGCATCATGCGAGGAAAATCCGCCCAGCCCCAAAGTGGTGAAGGCGTGCATGACCGCATCGAACTCACTCATCCCGGCTGACCAGTAGGCGATAATACAAAGCAGCGTCAGCGCGGCATAAACCAGCCATAAACCCTTGGCGGTCTCGGCTATGCGCGGGGTCAACTTGGATTCTTTCATCGGGCCCGGAATCTCCGCCTTGAATAGCTGTCTGCCACCCACCCCCAACATCGGCAGAATCGCGACCGCCAGGACGATCAATCCCATCCCGCCCAGCCAGATCATGAGGCCACGCCATAAATTGATGGCATGAGGCAGCGAATCAAGACCGGTCAGAACCGTTCCCCCGGTCGCGGTCAATCCGGAAGCCGCCTCGAAATATGACTTGGCGATGCCCAGCTCCGGAAAATACGCCAGAAAAGGCAACATGCCAAACAACGGCAATGACAGCCAAACCAATACCACCAGCAGAAAACCGTCACGGATCTGTAATTCGCGCTTGAAAGGACGGGTCATCAGCCAAATGGCCGCACCGCATCCCAGGGTGATCAGCAATGCGTCCCGAAAAACGTCCAGAGAGCCGTCCTCCAGCCAATAGGCCACGCCATAAGGGATCAGCATGGTCAGGCCAAAGACCAGAATCATCTTGCCCAATACGTTGGCGACCGCAAGAAAATGAGTCATAACTGATGCTGCTTACAAAAATGCCACATTGACCTGAAACAGCTTCTCGACCTGACGGATCATTTTCTTGTTGACCACAAACATGATCACGTGATCATCCTGTTCAATCACCGTGTCATGATGCGCCACAATCACTTGGGCCTGATTCCATCGTTCGGAGATATGCTTTTTCTCCTCCTCGGGCAAGTCCTGGCGGTAGGCGTCGCCAGGCGGAAGACCGCGGACAATCGCGCCAATCGTGGCCCCTTTGGGCAGCTTGATATCCTCGATTTTCTTGCCGACCACATTCGACGAACTGGCATCGCCATGCGCGACCAGCTCCAGCGCTTCGGCAGCGCCTCGCCGCAAGCTGTGCACCACGACCACATCCCCCTGCCGGACATAGGCCAGCAATGAGCCGATGGTCACCTGCGCAGGCGAAATTGCAATATCGATCCCACTGCTTTGCATCAGATCCACGTAGATGCCGCGATTGATGAGCGCAATCACCTTGCGCGCGCCCATGCGCTTAGCCATCAGGGCTGCCATGATATTGTTCTCATCGTCATTGGTCAGCGCGCAAAATACATCCATCTCGCTGATGTTCTCGCTTTCGAGCAATTCCTCGTCGGTGACATCGCCATGCAATATCAGCACATTGTGCAAATCCTGCGCCAGCGACTCACAGGTTTTGCCATTATATTCAATGATGCGCACCTGATAACTGTGCTGCAGCGCCTCGGCCAGCCGCCTGCCGACCTTGCCACCGCCCGCGATCATCACACGCCTGGCAGGCTTGTCCATGCTGCGCAATTCGCTCATGACAATACGGATATCACGGGAAGAGGCGATGAAGAAGACCTCGTCCCCGGCCTCGACCACAGTACTGCCCTCGGGGATGATCGGACGATCACGACGAAAGATGGCGGCTACCCGGGTCTCCACATTCGGCACATGCTGACGCAATTCCTGCAGCTGCTGACCAACCAACGGGCCGCCGTAAAAGGCCTTGACGGCCACCAGGCTGACCTTACCAGAAGCGAAGTCGAGCACCTGCAGGGCTTCCGGAAACTCGATCAGTTTTTCAATATATCCGGTCAGGATTTGTTCAGGACAAATCGCAAAATCAACGCAAAAATTCTCCTTGGAAAAGATCTCGGGATGATCCAGATAATTAGTAGCCCGGATCCGGGCAATTTTGGTGGGGGTGTTGAACAGACTTGCCGCCAGCTTGCAGGCAACCATATTGGTTTCATCACTGCCAGTTACCGCCAGGATCATGTCGGCATCGTCGGCACCAGCCTGCCCCATGGTAGCAGGATGAGAAGCATTTCCGGCCACGGTGCGCAAATCCATCCGATCCTGCAACAGGCTCAGTTTGCTCGCCGACAGATCAACCATGGTAATATCATTGGCTTCGCCAACCAGACTCTCCGCCACGGTTGAACCTACCCGGCCCGCCCCCAGAATGATGATCTTCAATACCAGTCTCCAATCCTTGAGTAATAGCAATAACCTTAAACCATGGCGCCTGCCTTCGCCAGCGAACCAGGGAAACGCCGAGTCATACCGTTGCCATCGTTACGGCTGCCGTAACGATTCCCGGTACCCCATACACAATGATCAAGCAAGGAAGCAGCGCTGATCCGGTGCACGGAATGCGCACCGGTTTGCTGGTACGATATGTCGACGCCCACAAAGCGCGCAGTAAACCATATAAACACGAGCCAGGCAATACAGCCATGTTACGTGGCTCAGCCCGCCCATCCGGGATTTCCAGGCTCATGAACGGCCAGTCATCACGCCTGACCTGCAACACAAGGTGCCTGGAGGAAATACGAATCAGGATTGATGTGATCGCACCCAATCACGCCATTGGTTGAACAATTCTTGGTCGAGTGCCGCAATGACTGAACGGCGCCACGGCTGACCAGACCAGTAATCATCCTTATCCAATGCGCACCGGTGGCCACCCGCTTCCTCGAGGATCAGGCACCCGGCGGCATAATCCCAGGGTTTTTGCCCGCCATGCAGATACAAATCAAAATAGCCGGCAGCGGTATAGCACCACTCAAGCGCGCAGGCACCGAAATTACGCTGGGAAGCATAGGGATGTCCTGCCACAACCGCCTCGGCCAGCTTACGATTCAGCCGTTTGAAATCGACATTGGCAATCGCATTGCGCAATGGAATTTTGCGCTTGGATAGCGGCAGCGGCTTTCCATTCAGAAAAGCGCCTTTACCCCGTTCCGCGTAGAACAGCTCGTCAGTGGCAGGGTTATATACCACGCCCAGCACACTTCTGCCCTCACGCAACAAGGCAACCGAGGTGGCAAAAAAAGGCAGGCCATTCATGAAATTGGAAGTGCCATCGAGGGGATCGATGGCCCAAACGCCATCCTGACCCGCTTCCCATTGTTCGTGCTGCTGCAATCCAGTCATTTCCTCGCCGATCATGGCAGCAGGACAAATCCTATGCAGCCTCTCCAGCAAACTGGTTTGCGCTGCCATGTCGGCTTCGGTGTAAAAACTGCCGTCTTCCTTGTAAATCCGCTCGACCTGCAAGTAACGCGGCATGATTTCCTGGTGCGCCACCTCTTTCACTGCTGCAATGACTTGCTCCAGCATACTCAATCGGCTCGCCACTTGATCGAGCAGCCAATGCTGGGAATTTGCTCTCGAGGCCCCTGACCAGTCCTGGCCACCTCCACCATCGCTTCAAATAAATCGCGGCGCACATCGGCTGGTGCGGCTTCCTTGCGGGAAGCATCCAGCCGGCCGCGATACTGCAATGCCAGTTGGCTGTTGAAACCGAAGAAGTCGGGTGTGCACACGGCGCCATATGCCTTGGCAACGGCCTGCGTTTCATCCCAGACATAGGGGAAAGGGTACCCGTATTGCTGGGCTATCTTGGCCATGTTGTCAAACGAATCTTCCGGATAGTCCGCCGGATCATTCGACATGATGGCAATGGTACCAATTCCATGTCCAGCAAGCTCCTTGACATCGCGGATGATCCGGTCCCGAATGGCTTTGACGTAAGGACAGTGGTTGCAGATAAACATCACCAGGAGCCCATTCTCGCCGCGTGCCGCAGCCAGGTCATAGCGTTTGCCATCCACGCCAGGAAGATCGAAATCCACTGCTTGCCAGCCAAAATTACAAACTGGTGTTTCCAGACTCGCCATATCGTCAATCACTCCTTTTCCATTAAATGATTCTAGGAGACTGTCCGAAAATAGACTGATCTACTGCGGATGAACCTGCCAGGCTGGATTTTTCGATCCTTTTCGTTGAATAGAACAACTATTCGCCTCAAATGATCTAAAAATCCCGCTCAGCCAGCTTCGCCCTCGCTACGATCGCTATTCTCGGACAGCCTCCCAGCTTTGTTATATTATCATGGAAATGTTTACAAACTTTTGATCGCCCATTATTAAAACCATCCATCCCGCATGACAGCACGCTTTTTCCACCCTCAACCCATGCAGCCGGGCGAGCTGGTCATGTTACGCAGTGATACCAGCCATCATGCCACACAGGTCCTGCGCTTGCAGCAGGGTGATCCAGTCATTCTTTTCAATGGCGAGGGCGGAGAATTCTCCGGCCACTTGGCGCAGATCAGGAAAACGGCATGCCTGGTCCAGATCGACCGTTTTTCAGATGTGACGCGCGAATCCCACTTGCTTATTGAGTTGGCTCAGGCAATCTGCACCAACGAAAAAATGGATTGGATCATTCAGAAAGCAGTCGAACAAGGCGTGACCCGCATACAACCTCTGACGACACGGCGCAGCGTCGTCCGCTTGAGCGGTGAACGTGCCGACAAACGCCAGCGCCATTGGCAGCGGGTCATCATTTCCGCCTGTGAGCAGTGTGGCCGGAACAGTGTTCCCGAATTGTTGCCGTTGCTGTCACTGTCTCAGTGGTTCGAACAGAAATTTGCCCAACAGACAGAAACGGGCGAGCGACCGCGTCATCACCTGATGCTCTCGCCAGCGGCCAATCATCGCCTGGCCGACTTGCCTCCACCTCAACCCCATGAATGTCTTGCCCTGCTGGTGGGGCCGGAAGGGGGATTCACCAGCGAAGAAATGGATGCAGCACATACGATCGGTTTCGAGCCGATTCGACTGGGCAAACGCATCCTGCGCACCGAAAGCGCGGCCCTGGTAGCCATTGCCGCAGCCCAAACCCTGTGGGGCGACTATTGATTCTCACACACGCCTTTGTCCTTAACCGCACAAGATCCGCTCAATGAAATCGGATACCGAATTTATCAGCTGGTTTCGTTCTGTCACGCCTTACATTCATGGTTTCCGGGGCAAGATTTTCGTCATTGCTTTCGGTGGCGAAGTGGTCTCGGACGGGAAATTTGTCGAGCTGGTCCATGATTTCAATCTGCTCGCCAGCCTGGGTATCCGGCTGGTGCTGGTACATGGCGCGCGCCCGCAAATCGAATCCCAGCTGCAAATGGAACAACAGGATATTGCCTATGTGCAGGGCAAACGCGTCACGGATGCCGCTGCCCTCCAGTGCGTCAAGGCAGCCGTTGGCAAAGTCCGGGTTGAAATCGAGGCATTGTTATCCATGGGGCTGCCCAACTCGCCCATGGCCAATTCCGCCATCCGCGTCACCAGTGGCAATTATGTGACAGCCCGCCCGATCGGGGTTTTGGAGGGAATTGATTTGCAATATACCGGCGAGGTCCGGCGGGTCAATACCGCTGCGATCCTCGATCAGCTCGAGCAAGGCGCCATTCCCCTGCTGTCGCCACTTGGCTATTCACCCACCGGAGAAATCTTTAACCTCACGCTGGAAAACATCGCCGCCGAAGTCGCGATCGCGCTCAAGGCGGACAAACTGATCTTCCTGATGAACACCCCGGGGATTTATCAGCCATCTGGTGACAGCGAGAAACTGTTACAAGAGATGACCGTCAAACAGGGCAAAGCCTTGCTCGCAGCCATGCAGAAGACCACAGCGCAACCGTTGGATGAGGACATACAGCTCTATCTGCCGTGGGTACTGCAGGCATGCGAACAGGGCGTAGGACGGTCACATCTGATCAGCCGTCATGTCGACGGCGCACTGCTCATGGAGTTGTTCACGCATGAAGGGATCGGCAGCATGATCACGCGCGATCCGCTGCAAATCATCCGTCAGGCAGAAATCGAGGATATCGGCGCAATTTTGCAATTGATCGAACCGCTGGAAAATGCAGGCGTACTGGTTCGACGCAGCCGCGAATTGCTGGAAATGGAAATCGACCGCTTCACGGTGATCGAACATGACAATATCATCATCGCCTGCGCCGCGCTCTACCCTTTTCCCGACGACCAGACCTGTGAACTGGCCTGCCTGGCCGTGCATCCCCATTATCGCAAGGCCGGCATGGGCCGCATTCTGATCGACCATCTTGAAAATCAGGCCAGGAAACGCGGCTACACCCGCCTGTTTGTCCTCACTACCCGCACGGCTCACTGGTTCGTCGAGCGCGGTTTCGTCGAAACCACGCTCGACCAACTCCCCCTGCCCAGGCAGAGTCTTTACAATTACCAGCGACGTTCCAAGGTCTTCGTCAAGCGGCTGACCAGCTGAAACCGCGCAGCCAACCGAGGGCGCCAGCATCAACCGACCGCCAGATTCTCATCCGATTGCGCCGGAGACCTCAACCGCTGCAGACAAATATCGCGCAATTCGAGCGCGGCGCTTTCCACATAAAAACCGACCGCACCCGATCGATAGGCATCACTCACCAAACAAAGCACGACTCGGTCATCGACCGACAGCTCCAGGTAGCACCCGAATGCGATCAATTGAATGCGGGTGACTCCCCGCTCCTCCGCCTGCCAGAAACCGGACTGCAGCGATTCGAACCGCATCATCTGTTCCCCGGTGGCCGCACAGTTGGTGCCCCAGTCCCGTATTTGAGCAACCCCCTTCATCAGATCCAGCGAAAGATAGAAGCCATCATGAGTGTTGCGATCAATCCGGAACACGATGCCGCACTTCCCGGAGCCACCTAACCGCATCGATGCCTGCAACCGGAAACTGTCCAGTTCGCCCTCAAACAGGAAGGGTTGAAATCCCGAGCAACCACTGAGCCTAATACAACCGTCACCGCTTGCATGGCAGCGATCTTCGGGCCCGGATCGATTGAGTGGGCGCAATGTGCTCGCATCCAGCTGCTCGATGACAGCATCAAGTATCTTCTCGAACGACTGCACTCGCAACAGCCCTGACGGCGTTCTCACCAGGCGCTTGGGTGGCGGCAGCATATTGGCGACATCGCGCCGCATCCGGTCATGAGTGAAGAAACTCCACAGCAGCCAGCCGCCAGGGTCGGCACAGATGCGGCCCGCGTAATTTCCCTCGCCGAGCAACACGTTATCATGATAACTTTTCCAGGGCGCACCCATGCGCTGGGTATGCCAATAACGTATCTTGGCATCCTCGCGTATACTGCCAATCAAGTAATACTCCCGATCGATCTTCAGCAAATTGGGAACCTCAATATCGTCATAGAGTCCTGGATGATAGAGCGGCGGGCAATGAACGAAACGGTTTTCCTCAACTTCCTCCATCGCTGCCACACAACCGCGCCGGACAACGGGGCCATCGTTGACCCTGCCGGAGCAAAGCAGCCATCCGCGCGAATCCTCCCGGAAATAGAACGGATCTCGCCAGCTCACCCATTGCCTGCCTTCACAGACATCTGCTTCATAATGTTCTGGCGCGGGCGCCAGGGGATAACAACTGGCCGGATCGAGCGGTGCCGAAATCAATGATGATTGGGGATTTTCGTTACCACGATTGTTCTCGTTATCCCGCCAAGCGACCGGCTGTTTGCGCCAATGATACAGATCATCACTTACAGCCAGACCGATACGCTGGATCAAACCGTGATCACGGCGGGAAATGCCGGTATAGAACATCCGCCAGCCCTTGGGCCGGTGTGGGTCCGGGGTCACATGCATCGTCCACAACATTGAATCATCCCAGCTGCCCGGATGTCCGATGAAAATTGCATTTTCCACACGCACCCAATGCAGCCCGTCACGACTGACTGCATGCGCGATGTAATCATGATTGGGTAATACTAGGTGAAATAGGTGGTAGCAATCATCGTGATAAACAATATCAACATCACCAAGTGTCTTGCGAGTACCGTCAAACTCTACATACATTGAATGGCTCCTACCCCATAAACAAGCAGCATTAGTCAGATAACCCAGACGAAAATATGATGTAATGATTGCAATAGCCAGAGGTAAAACTTTCGTCTGATAATATCGATCGGCAGCATCAGAGAATATATTTATACTCAAATAGCATCAAATTCCTGGAGCCTCTTGATATGAAACCATTGATTACAATCCTAGCGGTATCTTTGACCGCCTGCGCCAGTATCGGCGAGCCTGGAAAAAACCGCGTAACCTATGAAAGCAATTTTGCGGGAAATCATGCCGTACTTGCATACTGCGTCACTGAAAAATTGCAGAAGGATGGGCGATGGTCCATGCGCCTGCTGCAGTTCAGGAACAGAACATTTCAGGATACCGACGCATCCGAGATTCTTGCCCATGACATGAGATTGTTGCCCGGCGTCTATGCACGCAATTCTCCCACCAATCCGGATGCGGTCATGGAATATGTTTCGCCAGCCCCGGAAGTGGTGCACACCTACGACAGAATCGATCAGGCCTACCTCATGCCAGCCTTCAGGTTTTCCTTGATGTTGAAAGCAACCGACGGTGCAACTGTCTCCGCCTCACTCAAGGGCAACCTCCATCTGGGCCGCATGGCCTGGCAATATTTACAAACATGCGCGCGGCCGGAATGAGCCCCGCTCCCCAGCGGATGCCTGCTTTATATTATTGCGCCACCAATTTCTGAGCAGGATGCATACCGCGCAGCAGAGTCCGGCGCGAACGCAGGCGGCTTGTCAAGGATTACTTTCGATCGGCCCGGTAGATTGGATCAGTTCATCCGACAGACCCTCCAAATCATCTTCTGCAACCAATCCTTCGCTGCGCAGAAGCATCAGCTGCATGCGTGCTTTCGACCGGCTGTGACTGTCGAATAACAGTGACAGCCGCTTGTCTGCATTCTCGATCAACTTGAAAAGATAGATGTATTTGGCATAATTTGACATATCCGCCTGGCTGGTCGCTTCCTGAACGTCAGTCAGCACCTTCGCACAAAATTTCTCCAGGGCGGCCTCTTTAATTTTTTTGAACTTCTTCCAGTCAGACTCTGTAATCATGATGAGCAGTTTAGGGATGGTTGAACGCAGGTTGCTCCATTACGGTTTCACGGCTATCGGCAAAATAGGTCATGCTACTGAACCGATTTGCGGGAGAAATGGTATTGGTTGGAATTGTAATTGGTTGGAATTGTAAAGTTATGTGCCAGCGAGTCAATCTTGAATTGTAACAAACAAACGCCTAACCATTAAGAATTAGGCAGGCCTCCTCCCCCTGGGAACCAGCACCTGGCGGAGCAGGTAATAACTTGCCAACCCGGCCAGCATGCCCGGCATGCCTTCATAAATGTCCTCATGCAAATCGAAATAACGCCACAGCCAAGCCGTGCCCATACCCAAAGCCATCATGACTAGCGCCAACCGTTCATCGACCGGATGCCGGCGCACCAGGATGAATAAAAGCGGCCCAAATGCAGCGGCCAGGGTCGACCAGGAAAGAATCACCAGGTTAAAGACACTCTGCGTTTCCGCCAGCGCAATGAGTAATGCCAGCGCTGTCACCACCAGCGTCATGCTCTTGATCTCCCAGGTTTTTTCCAGCCGCCTGGGCGCCAGGTCGTGGGTCAATGCTGACGAGCAGGCAAGCACCAAGGCATCGGCTGTCGACATGGTCGCGGCAAAAATGCCCGCCAGGATCAGACCAACCAGGACCGGTGGCAACAGCTGCATCGCAATGGTTGGCAAGGCGAGCTCGGGATCCATGCCTTGTAGCTCGGGCAGATACAGCCGTGACAGCATGCCGACACCGGTCGCCAAGGCATAGAATATCGTAAAAAAACTGTAATAATAGACACGCGCCTGGCGCATGTGGTTGGCATTGTCCAGCGCCATGAAGCGGATCATGATATGCGGCTGGCCAATCACACTGAAACCCGCAAACATCCAGCCGACAACGAACAGCATCACACCCCCCAAGCCAGGCATCAGCAGGTTATCGGGGAACCAGTTCAGGTAATGTGGAATTTGCGCCAATTGCTGCCAGGTCGCGTCTATGCCCCCGAGGCCATCCACACCCACTATGAACAAGAGACCCATCGCACACACCATCACCAGCGATTGCGCTGCGTCAGTCCAGATCGATGCACGTATGCCCCCTGCCAAGCAATAACCGGCCACGATAACTGCGACCAGAATGGCACCGGACTGATGCGCCCAGCCAAACAAGACATGCAATGCCTTGCCGCCGGCAGCGAGCTGTGCTGCCGCATAAGCACCGAGAAACAAGACCGTGATGACGGCGGCAAATTTGCGCACATAGATCAAGTCCCCGCCCTGCCAACGACTGAGCACGCCGGCGAAGGTGATCTCGCGGGTATGCTCGGTTGATATCCGCAATTGCCGGTGAATGAATAGCGAAGCAAGAAAATCGCCCAATATCCAGCCCAGCATCAGCCAGATCGCAGCCAGGCCAGTGAGATAGGTAAAGCCGATCACGCCAATGAACATATAGCCGCTATTATTGGTGGCGACGGCTGACAAGCCTGTCAGGGCGGGTGAAACCGAACGGCTGGCGATATAATAATCGCTTTTGGTGCCGCGGCTCTTGAACACCGAGGCAAGTCCAACCAACAAGAAGCCGGCCAGAAAGATAATAAAACTAGCCATGCTCATGTGGCGATGATCCTATTTTGATAGCGCGCCTGCGAGGCAGTGCAGTCTCAGGCGATATCGCCCTCGTGTATCGGCAAGGCCTGAGGCGTACCACGTTTAGCCAGAAAATCAGGCCGGGGGCGTTTTCCGCCGAAGGGCGCTACCAAGCGGTTACTGAGCGCGTTATACACGGCAAAGAAGTTACTGCGCGGAAAGGGTGTGATATTGCTGTTTGAACCATGCATGGTATTGCAATCGAATAA
Organism: Nitrosomonas halophila; assembly: GCF_900107165.1. Taxonomy (GTDB): domain Bacteria; phylum Pseudomonadota; class Gammaproteobacteria; order Burkholderiales; family Nitrosomonadaceae; genus Nitrosomonas; species Nitrosomonas halophila. The sequence continues at coordinate 15,272 of NZ_FNOY01000020.1, read as the reverse complement.
AATTACAGTCCCAACCGGTCCCAAGGGCGTCTCGATGCCGCCAGTTTCGGCCAATGCGCGCAAGCTATCGTCATCGGGCACGCCGTATTCCTGTTTCTTGAGCGACTGCACATAGTGATTATCAGGCGTTTCCCCGACACAGCTGATATATTGCCGGTGCGAACCCGGAATCAGCATCAGCGGCCCGTTATAGCTACGGTTGGGTGTCAGCACGATCGACATCGACAAAGCGCGCATGCGCGGCATGCCATCCTCGACATGCCAAGTCTCGAAATCGGAATGCCAGTAGAATTCCTTACCCCGAAAGGCTGGCTTGAAATTGAGACGCGACTGGTGGATGTAAACCTCATCACCCAACAGAAAACGGGCGATACCGGCAAGGCGCCGGTCGCCGGCCAGACGCGTAAAAATCCGGCTGATTTCATGGACCTTAAAGATCGAGCGCAGCGCCCCGCTGCCAGGTTCCCGAATCAGCAGTTCCGGGTCAACGCCCTCTGTGTCACCTTGCAGCACCGCCATTTCACGCTGCAAACAGACAACTTCGCCAGGTTTAAGCAAATGCGGCAGCACCAGAAAGCCGTCCCGGGCATAGCTTTCCGTTTGCGCGCGTGTCAGAGGTGACGCGGTTGTCCAGTCGCTATAGACGACAGGATCCTGACGTGCCAGCACCTTCGGCATGGCATGCACGCGCGATGGATAACAATCAGCTTGTGTTGTAACAAAGCCCGCTTGAAGTTGCTCTTTCATTTTTATATCTCATCATTCGACAGTTTCGGCCTCTAGAGGGTAGGCGCCAACGGCGTCATGCACCTCACGGCCATTAAGTGGTGGATTAAAAACACACGCCAGCTCCATTTCGGTATCGGCACGCAAGACATGCTTATCATGCCGATCCAAAATATAGATCGTCCCGGGTGTGATCGGATATTGCTTGGCGTCATCCAGGGTTTCGACCATCCCGTGACCGGAGATGCAGTAAACCGATTCCAGATGATTTTGATAGCACATCTCGGTCAGGGTGCCGGCATAAATGGTTGTGATATGGAAGGAAAAACCCATGCCATCATTTTTCAACAGCAGACGGGTACTTTCCCAGTTCTGCGCGACAACCCTGCGAGAAGAGTTGCGCGCATCTTTCAAATTACGCACGATCATAATACTAGGCAGCCACTACGTTACTGAGAGGTTTACGTTGGCTGGCAACGGCCGTCGCGACGCTTTGGTCCAGAATATCCAGACCGCGCGTCAGATCTTCATTGCTGATTGTAAGCGGACACAAGCATTTGACAACTTCGCTATCGGGTCCGCTGGTTTCAATCACCAGGCCGCGCGCAAAGGCGGCACGGCTAACGGCCGCAGCCAACTCACCACTGCCGCAGTCAATGCCCTGCATCAAACCGCGTCCCTTCACCTTGATGAGACCCTTGTCATGTTTCTCGGCAATGGCGCGCAAGCGTTGAGTTAGCATCGCCGCTTTGGCCTGAACGGATTTGGCAAATTGATCATCGCGCCAAAATGTTTCGATCGCCGCTGCCGCGGTCACGAAAGCGTGGTTGTTGCCGCGGAAGGTGCCATTATGTTCGCCCGGTTCCCAGATATCGAGTTCACGTTTGATTAATGTCACTGCGAACGGCAAGCCATATCCAGAAAGTGATTTGGACAAGGTCACGATGTCCGGCTTGACATTGGCGGCTTCAAAGCTGAAGAAATTGCCCGTGCGACCACAACCTGCTTGAATATCGTCGATGATCAGCAGCATATCGTAACGGCGGCATAAGCGCTCCAAGCGCTGCAGCCATTCATAGGATGCCACATTCAGCCCACCTTCACCTTGCACGGTTTCGAGGATAACCGCAGCAGGGTGATCAAGACCACTGCTGGCATCTCCCAACACTTTTTCAAAATAATCGATGGTGTCGACCTCATCACCCATATAGCCATCATAGGGCATTGCTGTCACTCCTGTCAGGGACATGCTGGCGCCTCCGCGATGATGCTGGTTACCGGTTGCCGCCAACGAACCCAACGTGACGCCATGGAAACCATTGGTGAACGACACAATATTGGTACGCCGTTTGACCTTGCGGGCTATTTTCATCGCGGCTTCAATCGAATTGGCACCGGTCGGGCCAGTAAACTGAATGACATAATCCAGACCGCGCGGCTCGAAAATATGTGTCCGCATGGCTTCGAGGAATCCGGCCTTGGCACGGGTGTGCAAGTCGAGGCTGTGGGTAATGCCACCCGAAGAAATATACGCCAGCAGCGCATCGCGCAGCACTGGATGATTATGGCCATAATTCAAGCTGCCGGCGCCCGCCAGAAAATCGAGATAGCCACGCCCCTCGCTATCATAAAGGGTAGCGTTCTCGGCGCGCTCGAAAACACAAGGAAATGAGCGTGCATAGCTTTGCACCTGCGACTCGTTGCGTTTGAAAATATCGGTACTAATATGATCTGCCGTTGTGGCTGCTTTATGTGTGGTCATGGTTCTTTCCTTCTGTTTGATTTACCCTGCCCGATACTTGAAACGGGCCAATGGATATGAGGAACTCGCTGTCATGTTGGCCGCCCAAATGCTGGTCGCGGTCAAACAACAGTGTGCGTTGATGAGGTGCGCCCAATGCCGCTGCTATTTTTTCAAACATCGCCCTTGATGCTGCGTTGGGCGAAGTCACAGTGGTCTTCAGCATGGAAACGCCGGCACATGCGGGACGCGCCAAAATATCGAGGATTAGCCGTTTACCCAAGGCCTTGCCTCGCGCGACAGGGTCTACTGCTACCTGCCAGATAAACAGTGTTTCGGGTTCATTCGGCAACCGATAGCCTGAAACAAAACCGAGAACCCTGCCATCCTGTTCGGCCAGGGCGGAAGTTGCTGAAAAATGCGTGCACTGCAGCAAATTGCAGTAAAGAGAGTTTTGATCGAGCGGTGGACAGTTTGCAATCAGTGCATTTACAGATGCCCCATCCGTGGAAAAAGGTTGGCGAATAACGATACGACTGTGCTGCTTTACTTCCAAATATGCGTCCTGCGGTTTACTTTCGGTCAATAGTTTTCAACTTTTAGATCACTGCTTGTTTATTACCCTATAGGAAGTTGCATAGTCCTGTCAAATGCGAAACCCCTCCAAACATGGAAAATCAGCGTGGTTTTCTATAAAGTCCAAACCCAACAAAGCTCTTTGTTATCATTCACTTACCACACTACCGCACTCTATGAAATTCATGCCTGTTAATTTTTTAAAAAAAATTGCAATGACAATGAAAGTGTCGGGTCAATGCGGCCACATGGCTACTCTTCTTCAAACCACCTATCATGCCAGTACCGGCGCTTGAGCGCGCGCCAGCTATCGATCTCCACCCCGCCTTGCGCAAAACGCAGCAGGATTGCGCCATCCCGATCACTGCGCCGCAGTGTGCTGCCTTGCACGCGGTAGCGATTGACCACCTCAGCTCGCGGATGCCCGAAAGGATTGCGGTAACCCGCCGTAAAAATTGCGTAGGCCGGATTCACCTGGCGCACAAAAGATTGCGAAGAAGACGACTTGCTGCCATGGTGCGGAACAATCAAGACCGTGGCTGGCAGCAAGCCGGGTACTTGCCGCAGCAACTCGCTTTCGGTTGACCGGCCGATATCCGCCGGCAGCAGCACGCTGCCATGACGGGTCGTGATCTTCAGCACACAGCTCGATTCGTTGGTATTATGCCGCTGCGCCAGATAGCTAGGCTGCCGGGGGTGCAATACCTCGAAGTGCACGCCGTCCCATACCCAGGCGATTCCTGCCAAACAGTTCCGGTTAACAGCCACCTGCTGCCGGACCGGATGGTCCTGCCCGAGCGAGGCCAGCAACATCCTGGCAGGCACTACTTGCAGTACCGACAACGCACCACCGCTGTGATCCGAATCGGCGTGAGAGATAATCATCAAATCAAGTGCTCGTATGCCTTCGCCCCGCAGATAGGGCACGATGATGCGCTTGCCACTGTCGCTGTCGCCGTAGCTCGGCCCGGCATCATAGAGCATGGCGTGATCACGCGTACGCGCCACCACTGCCAAGCCCTGCCCCACATCGAGCACATCCAACCATAGCTCTCCCTCTGCCGGCCTGTCCGGGAATACGAGAAACAGGGGCAATACCATCAGCAAACCCAACCAGCGTGCCGGAAAACCCGCCCGGATTCCGAGCCCCGGCCCGCCGGGCAACATGAGCCACAGTACACCCGCTACCGCTGCCGCCACCGTCCAGGCTGGCGGGGCATGCTGCTGCCAAATGGCAGGAGGAAGCTCGGCCAACCCCTGCAGGCCGGTCATCAAGCCCTGCAGAATAAAAAGCGCGATCGATAAACAAAATTCCCAGCCCGGCACAGCCGCCAGCAGGGTCAAGGGCACTACGGCAAAAGTCATTACCGGAATGGCGAGCGCATTGGCAATCGGCGATACCAATGACACCTGCTGAAACAGGGTGAGAAGCAGCGGGAACAAGCCCAGTGTGATCATCCACTGGATGCGCACCCAGCCGGCCACCTTGCCGGGTTGGCCGATGCGCCCGGATAAAGCATAGCCAATCAGAGCAATCGCTCCGAACGACAGCCAGAAGCCCGGTGAAATGACAGCCCAGGGATCGCCGATCACGACCATCAGCAGCACCCATCCCAGTACGGCTGGCATGGAGACCCGCCGGTCATGCCAACATGCCACCACTACGATCAGCAACATTAAGAAGGCGCGCTTGGCGGGAATGGCAAAGCCAGCCAGCAACGCATATGCCAAGGCTGCGATCAATCCCGCCAATAGCGCCGGCTTGCGCGCCGGCAAGCGCAGTGATAGCCAGGTCATGCGCCGCCACAATCCATACACGGCCATGGCGATCAGACCGGACACCAGGGTGATGTGCAATCCCGAAATGGCCATCAGATGATTGGTGCCAGTACGCGTGAACGTTTGCCAATGCGCCGTAGGGATGGCGCGCTGATCGCCCACCGCCAGGGCAATCAATACACCGGCATCGGGGTTATCCGGCAAATAATGCCTAAAGCGGGCGCGCACATTCTCCCGCATCCGCTCGAATCCATAGCGCAAGCTCCCGCGCCAATCCTCCAGACGCTGGTTGTTGGACGCCGGGCGCACATATCCCACCGCACGCACTTGGCGCTCCAGCAGTTTGGCCTCGTAGTCAGCCACATGCGGATTGGCATTACCATGCGGACGCTTGAGCCGGACGCGCAACCGCCAACGCTCACCTGCCCGCATCTCGGGCATGGGACGCTTCATATGCCGCTTGTTCCGATACCAGGCAAGCAGGATACGCTCCGGGACCGTGGCATCGGGCGTGAGCACCTGTTCGACATCAAACCGGAATCGTATCTTTTGACGGTCGCGCTGCGGCATCTCAGCGACTACACCGATCAGGCTGATATCCCGCCCCTCCCATGCCTGCGGCAAAGCGTCCGCCAATCTTGCCTGGGCGCAAAAAGCCGCCCACAGAAATCCGGCGCCCAGCACAACACCGTACAGGAAAAATCTTCCTGCAGACAAAGCCGGACCGGTGCAATAGCGCCGCAGAAACAGCGCCAGCCCTGCGGCCAACACCCAGCCCACAGCCAGGGACATATCCGGCAGCTGCGGTTGTTGCTGCAATAAAATGGCCCCCAGCACGAATGCCAGGCTGTATTTTAGGATAGGCACAAACGATGGCCAGGTAGTGATAAACTAACCGGCTTTTAGCCTGGGTGGCGGCCATTCGCCATGGCTGGGCGTTATGGAAATGGCCAGCGTTTCATCCATGCTTATGGCTCGCTGCAAAATACTCACGCCTCCTCGCAATTCTGAAATATTAACAACTGATAATGTTTACGTCAGAATCGGTAACCGGCTGAGAAGTTATTTGGGCATGCCTGCTCGCAGTCAGCCCCTCAACACCCCATTAATCCGCAAACTGGCGGGGCGCAGCAGGGATCGATGCTCGTCATGAAGATAATGATGATTTTGAGGAAATTGCAATTGCTGTGGCGCACAGATAGCTATGTTTTCACTGAAGTTCAGGATACTCGCACGATCCTAGGAGGCTGTCCGAGAACAGACTGATCTACTGCGGACGAACCTGCCAGGCTGGATTTTCCAATCCTTTTCGTTGAATAGAACAACTATTCGCCTCAAATGATCGAAAAATCCCGCTCAGCCAGCTTCGTCCTCGCTACGATCGCTATTCTCGGACAGCCTCCTAGAAGGATTCAGGATTCATTTGTGATCTGCCGTTATAGCCAGCAATTACGGCAATCCTACAAATTTTGCCCCCAAGCTAATAAAACCTATCTTGCTAGATCAGAATGCCAACCAAACATGTTTTCATGCTGCTGGCTGTCATGACGTCCACAGCGATCATTGCCAGCGCCAACGCTTCCAACAACAATCATACATTTGGACCACTGGACGCCACGCAAAGCAGCGTCATCCCCCACATTCCGGAACCGATGCTGTTTGACCTGGTCAGACCACTCGGTGCGGCCAAGGGCGAGCTGGAAATCAATACACTGGTTGACCACGCTTTACGCGCCGGCCATACCGAATGGGCGCCGGAAATTGAATATGCATTCCTCGACGGTTATGCAATCGAGCTGGAATTGCCATTCCAGGATTTTTCAGTGGCTGAATACAAACTTGCGTTCCAGGGCACAATCGGCACGCTGCTCGGTGCACGCATGATCCATGGCTGGCAAATCATTGGCCGCTATGACCGGCATGAGAAAGCCTATCTGACCGACACACTTTATTTGAATGGCATGCGACTTTCCAACAAGTGGAGCATGTTCCACATGCTGGGCGTACGCAACAATTTTTCGGAAAAACGGGAACGCTTCAACGGACTGCTCAACAACAGCCTTTTCTATGCTGTTTCCCGACAGCTGACATTGGGTTTCGAAGTCAACAACGAGATGCCTCGCTGGGGCAAATGGCGCTATCGATTGGTGCCGCAAATCCATTACGACTTTACCCCCCACACTTCCTTGCAAGTGGGCGGCGGCCCTTCCAAGCTGGAAGATTCCAAACGGACCGAGTGGACAGTTGCCTGGCGATTGATTCATGCTTTCTGACTACCAGCAACCGTCACATGATGCGTGTCAATACATACTGCTTCTGCAGCCAGGCTTTTTCCCGACTACCATAACTTTTTAACGTCAGCCGGACAATGCGCAGGCATAGCCTTGAACCAGAACCACGAATGGACACCAATACACACCAATAATGAAAACCACTTCGATTGCGTTTGACCCGTAATCAGACCTGCTACCAAAATAAAAATCGCCACTCAATCATTAGTGTGTATTCGTGTCCATTCGTGGTTATCAAAACCAATAGTGGAGCAGGCCATCCAGACGCTTTGCAGCGACAATGCATCACCACCATGAATATGATGTTTGGAAGATAGGTCCAAAACGGAAATCTCCACACAGCTTCTGAGGCAAGCCCTTAATATTGTAACTGGGTATCACAACACAGCATCAAACCCGAGGGACTTACAGTGCTTCAAAGATACCGGCGGCCCCCATGCCGCTGCCGATACACATGGTCACCATGCCGTATCGGTGATTACGGCGTCGCAGGCCATGCATCAACGTGGCGACACGAATCGCACCAGTCGCGCCCAGAGGATGGCCGAGCGCGATTGCGCCGCCCAGAGGATTGACCTTGGCACGATCGAGCCCCAAATCGTTGATGACAGCTAGGCTCTGCGCGGCAAAGGCTTCGTTCAGTTCGATCCAATCCAGATCATCCAGTTTCATCCCGGTCTGTTTCAGTACCTTGGGGACTGCTTCAACCGGACCGATTCCCATGATTGCAGGCGGCACACCGGCCACGCTGTAACCGATAAACCGGCCGATTGGAGTCAAATTGAAACGTTGCAAGGCGGCCGCGCTCATTACCAATACCGCCCCGGCACCATCGGACATTTGTGAACTGTTGCCCGCAGTCACCGACCCTTTGGCCGCAAAGACAGATCGTAATTTGGCCAACGCTTCCGGATTCGTATCCGCGCGCGGACCCTCATCGGTATCCCTGATCACTGACAAATGACGAACTTCACGAGCAGACAAATCCGGCCAGTTTTGCTCGACAGCATAAGGTGAGATCTCGTCCTTGAACTCGCCCTGTTCGATTGCCCGCACTGCTCGCTGATGGCTTTCCAGCGCGAAGGCATCCTGGTCCTCGCGTCCAATTTTCCACTGGGTCGCCACTTTTTCGGCGGTAATTCCCATGCCATAAGCAATGGCAGCATGCTCATCGTTCACGAACAATGCCGGGTTCATCGCCACCTTGTTGCCCATCATGGGAATCATGCTCATGCTTTCGGTGCCGCCCGCAATGATCACATCGGCTTCTCCCAGGCGGATACGATCCGCGGCAATCGCGACTGCCTGCAATCCCGAAGCGCAAAAACGATTGATCGTCATGCCCGGCACGCGGTCAGGCAATCCTGCCAGCAGCAAAGCCACACGCGCCACATTGATACCCTGCTCCGCTTCCGGCATGGCGCAACCGACGACGACATCGTCGACCGCTGCCGGGTCCAACCCCTCGCATTGCGCCAATACCGACCGTATGACATGCACCAGCAGATCATCGGGGCGCACATCCTTGAACATCCCTCGCGGCGCCTTGCCGACCGGGGTGCGCGTGGCGGCAACGATATAGGCATCCTGAATTTGTTTGGTCATCAGACTTTTCCTTTGATTCTTGAATATCGGGATTCTGAGAGAGCGGCGCCAGCAGGCACTGTTTCGTTATATTCAAAACATTGACCGGCCTGGCCGAACCGCCCTCAGTTGCGAAGCGGCTTACCGGTTTTGAGCGTATGCGCAATCCGTGCCTGGGTTTTCTCGGTCGCCAGCAATTCAATGAAGGCGGCGCGTTCCAGCTCCAGCAGCCAGTCCTCATCCACCCGGCTACCCGCCACCACATCGCCGCCACACATCACATGCGCGATCTTGCCGCCTATCAGGTAATCATGTTCGGAAATAAAGCCCCCTTCCCGCATGTTGACCAATGTGCCCTTGATGGTGGCCACACCGGTCGAACCGGCCACCACGATTTCGCGCGAACGCAAAGGCGGCCGGTAACCGACTTCGGCCAGCGCAAGCGCCTGAGCCTTAGCCACATGCAGCAACTCAAAACGATTCATGACTATCGTATCGGCTGGCGTCAGGTAGGAGAGCGCCTTCGCTTGCTCTGCGCTTTTGGCCAGTTTCGCCATTGCAACCGTTTCGAAATAATGCTTCAGATAAGGAAAAGGGTCGCCATCGATCGCATGCCGCGCGGCCCGCATTGCAAACTCCTTGCAGCCGCCGCCAGCCGGCAGCAAGCCCACGCCTGCCTCGACCAGCCCGATATAGGTCTCCAATGTCGCCACTGCACGGTCGCAATGCATGACAAATTCGCATCCGCCGCCCAGGGCCAGGCCATCGACTGCCGCAACCGTCGGCACCATGCTGTAGCGCAGGCTCTGCGAGACTTGCTGGAAACGGGCAATCATCGCTTCCACTTCGGCCAGTTTCCCGGCCATCAGCGCATCGGCCATATCGAGACTGCGAGCGGCCTGCAGAATGGTGGACTGCGCAGTCTTTTTGATCTTCTTAACAAACTCATCGAATGCCGATGGCGGCGCCTCGCGTTTTGGCCGTTCGGTCGCTTTTTGCAGATTGGCGCCGAGCGAGAATGGCGGTTCGGTCTGCCAGAGAATCAAGGCGCGGAAATGCCGCTCCGCTTCCGCGATGACCTGCTGCATGCCTTGCAATACGGTATCATCGATGGTGTGTTTTTTGGTTTTGAAACTGACGATCGCAAGCTGGTCACCGGTGTGCCACATGCGCAATGCATCGGTTTCGAAAACAGTCTCGCCATAGGCCGCTGTTTCGCCCACCAAGCGATCAGGAAACAGCTGGCGCCGGTAGACCGGCAGTTGTGATCGTGGCTGCAGGCTGTCTGCCGCGGGCGCGTAGGAGCCTTCCTGCGCGTGCACGCCTTGCGCCGGACCTTGACCAACCGCCTGCACCCAATCCGGCAAGGGTGTCTGGGCCATGGATTGACCGGCATCGATGTCGGCATTGATCCATTCCGTAACGGTGCGCCAGCCTGCCGCCTGCCAAATCTCGAATGGCCCCTGCTGCCAGCCGAATCCCCAGCGCACAGCCAGATCGAGATCGCGTGCGTTAGCAGCGATTGCAGCCAGATGCACAGCGCAATAATGAAATAAATCACGGTGAATCGCCCACAGGAACTGGGCCTGCGGATGGGTATGCGCACGCAGGGCGGCAAACTTGGCAACCGGATCCTTTTGCTTCAACAGTGCCTCGACCTCGCTATCGACTTCACTTGCAGACGGTCGATAATCACCGGTCGCCGGGTCCAGCACATGAATCTCCTTACCTTGCTTGTAATAGATTCCCTGGCCGCTCTTCTGCCCGAGCGCGCCCTGCTCCACCAGTTTCTGCAACCAATCCGGCACAGCCAAGTATTCGTGCCAGGGATCATCGGCAAGTTCATCGTGCATGGTCTGCATCACATGCGCGAGAATATCCAGCCCGACCAGATCCGCCGTGCGGAAGGTCGCACTCTTGGGCCGCCCGATCAGCGTCCCGGCAAGCTTATCCACCAAATCGAAGCGCAACCCGTATTGCTGAGCATGATGAATATTCGACAAAATGGAAAAGATACCCACCCGATTGGCAATAAAATTGGGCGTATCCTTGGCGCGGATCACCCCCTTGCCCAGAGCGGTCACCAGAAAGGCTTCCAGCACATCCAACGCCTCCCCGTCACTGTGCGCGCTCGGAATCACTTCCACCAGATGCATATAGCGTGGTGGATTGAAGAAATGAATGCCGCAAAAACGCGGGCGCAAGGATTCCGGTACCGTCTCGGCCAGCTTATTGATGGATAGGCCGGAAGTGTTGCTCGCAAAAATGGCCCGATCATGCAAAAACGGCGCAACCTTCTCGTATAGCTGTGCTTTCAAATCCAGGCGTTCGGCTATCGCCTCGATGACGACATCGCAATCCCGCAGCTTTTCCAGGTGCTGCTCGTAGTTGGCAGGCTCGATACTGCCCGCCTTGGCAATGGTCGACAATGGCGCCGGTTCCTGTTTTTTCAGTTTGCCAATCGCCTTGATAACGTTGGCATTGGCATCGCCGGATGGCGCAGGCAATTCGAACAATAGCGTCTCTATGTTGGCATTGACCAGATGTGCTGCAATTTGCGCGCCCATGACCCCTGCGCCCAATACTGCAGCTTTCCTCACGATGAATGGATTATTATTCAAATTTCCCCCCGTTTGATCAGATTATCGGAAAATACTGCTCGCCTCCCTGTGCCAGGCTGGTCCCAAGCAATATACCGCAAAGCCTTTCTTTTCTTATTAAAAAGATTACAAGCATGAACCGCAAAGAGCAAGCATCCCTCAGCAAACAGGGGCACACAAACGGATGCCGGCAAGCGCAAATGCATGTCATGCACCCTAAAACTGATGCAAGATTACCCTGCACTTCATCCCCTCACTGAAAATTAATTAGAGACCTACTCCTCAATAGGGAGTAACTGGAACAATCCCTTGATTCAATTAAGATTTATGCCTGAAATCAGTAATAGGCAGTAATCCAGACTAGGAGGCTGTCCGAGAATAGCGATCGTAGCGAGGGCGAAGCTGGCTGAGCGGGATTGTTCGATCATTTGAGGCGAATAGTGGTTCTATTCAACGAAAAGGATCGAAAAATCCAGCCTGGCAGGTTCGTCCGCAGTAGATCAGCTATTCTCGGACAGCCTCCTAACAAATTCACCCCGGTCAAATTCACACCACTTGAATCATTTAATGATAATGATTATCATTTGTATTATTATTAACTTTCAAGCACCAACCACCCTTGAGAACGAATGCCCAATACGGAGATCCGAGTATGAACAGCCCGGTAATAGAAAAACAACCTTCATTCGATACATGGCCGCAAGCACGAAAACTGCCCGAGACCATTACCGTTGAAATCACACCCTCTCCTATAAAACGCACAAAAATCTGGGATCTGAACCGCACCTTTCACTGCCCCATTATCGGCATCTGCATATCGACTCCAGAACTGGAGCGGTTTGCCCAGCGCTTTCATTTTGATGCGCCCATCAGCCACACGCATGCCCTGCATGTCGAGGCGGTCTGCCGCGCCGCCAGCAGAAACCGCTTTTCTGAAGCCATTCACAAGTATCTGGACAAGCAATATCAGGGATATATCAAACAATTTGAGAGTGCCAAAAGCGACGATGAAGTGCTGCTTCTCTGGCAGCACTATTTTTCACAAGGAAAAATTGCCGGCCCGTTATGGGCGGCATTGACCCACAAACGCATTGGCGATGCCAGCCAGGCACGCATTCACGACTGCATACACATGCATATGCATCAGGCAGTTATCGATCTCGCCTCGGCGCAAGCCAGGCTACTGGAATCGGAACAAATGCTGCTGGAAACAACCGGCACACTGGAAAAATACAAACAACAGCACGCCACCAGAGAATCCCGCTTGCGCACTCAATTGAACCAGGCGCTGGCAGAAATCAAGCGCCTGCAGGCTTGCCAGCAGGAGGCCGAAATGCTCCGCCAGCGCCTGGAGAAACTGGAATCCTGTCAGGCCATGCATGCAATGGGACAACGTTTGATGCGCTTGACAACCGAAAACGAACAATTGCGAATCAAGGCTGAAGGCGCCAAGCAGCTCGATCAGGCATATAAACGCGCCAAACAGGATTTATTTGCCATACAACACCAATGCGACAATCTGCGCAAGGAACGGGATGCACTAGAACAGCTGCTGCTCACACAGCATGCTGACCACGGCAATGACGCGGATGGGAGCAAGGCCAGTGCGACGGATGACACCGGATCCTGTCCTTGCATACTGTGCGTGGGCGGCAAGATCACTTTGCTGCCGAAATACCGGGCGCTTGCCAGGCAAATGGGACTCGAGCTGGCCCATCATGACGGCGGCCAGGAAGATGCCCTGTCACGCCTACCCGAAATGATATACAGCGCACACGCGGTCATCTGCCCCACTGATTGCGTAAGTCACGCCGCTTATTACCAAGTCAAACGACTCTGCCGCCTGAGCCATATTCCCTGCTTGCTCTTTAAAGGCATGGGCGTCTCCAGCTTTGCCACGGCATTGACCAGGATTACAACCGGCAATACCACCATTCACGGCACTGCCATGTGAATGGCATAACGTATGCGGGCAAACACCCTATCAACCGGAGCGGATCCGCATGCGCTATGCAAATGAAACCGGGTGCGCTGGCATGATTGTTTCTGGCAGTGGCGCACCCTTAACCAAGCATCTCATTGAAATCATCAACAAACCAATAACCATCATCATCTCATGGAGGGTTTATGAATTTTTGGCCTGCGCTGCAACAGCCAGTTTTACTCATTATCGCTTTCATTGCCATGCTGCATACTGCCCTTTTACAAGCTCAAGACACCCAGCAGAACGATTCCACCGGGTTTCTGGTCGTTGCCGCCGATCGCGGTTTTGTCGGCAACGAAGAAATTCGCGATGCATTCGCAAATTTCGAGCAACATCACAATGCAGCATTAGTCTTTGTCACGGATGAACGCACAAATCTGTCCCTGACATCTAGTCTGGCTTCGCTTCAGAACCGGGGCGCCAAACATGTCGTCGTGCTGCCTCTGTTCCTGTCCACCTCGACCCCACGCTATCAACTCGTCCGGAAACTGCTGATCCAGAAAGAATCGGATCTCTCCCTGTCATTCGCCCGTGCCTATGGAAAAAGCTATATCGCGGTCGAGGAACTCGCTGGCCGCATGCGCGCTACACCATCAATCGCCGGTCAGGATTTGCTGATCGTCGGCTATGGCGCCAGAGATGAGGCCAGTCAACAGGGCATGCAACAGGATTGGGAGCAAATAGTCCATCACGCTGCAAACGGCCTGGACGTGCAATCGATCCAAACCTTGATTCTTCCAGAAAGAGGTCAAGATGAAGATGGAGAAGCCTATTTCAAACATATCAAGCAATTGCTCGCCACGGCACTCAAATCTCGCTCATCCACCAAGGCGGACAAGCAATTCCATGTCCTCCCGTTTGCCTTCGGACCCAGGCATGACAGCATGATGTCGCTCGAAGCACGTCTGACATGGCTGCTCCCGGAACATGCCAAACTGGTCGATCGTCCGGCTGATCCCAAATACCTGACCACCTGGATGACACGCGAGGCCAACCGCAGCCAGTCCCTTACCCCCGCCAGTACCGGCGTCATTCTCTTTGCCCATGGCTCTGATTTCCATTGGAACGAGAATCTGCGAACAGCCGTACAACCTTTGATGGAGCGCTATCTGGTCGAATTTGCCTTCTCTATGGCAGACCCTGGCACAATCGAACGCGCATTACGCAAACTGGAACAACGCGGCGCAAAAACAGCGATCATAGTCAGCGCCTACGCAACTGGTAGCTCATTCCGCAAGGAAATCGAGCAGCTGACCGGTCTGGATTTCGAGAACCGGCGTGCCGGGCAGACCACCCCCGATAATCCTGGCAAACATACCGATCATGGCCACCATGGAAAACCCGGTGAATCCCCATCCAGAATCCTGACCACCCTGCCTGTCATCTTCACTGGCGGCTATGACGACCATCCACTGTTTGCCACTGCACTGCTCGATCGCGCACTTGGATTATCCAAAGATCCTGCCAAGGAAACCGTCATTGTCGTTGCGCATGGCACAAAGGATGATCAACGCAATCTCGCCTGGCTCAATAAACTGGAAGGAATCGCCCAGCATATGCGCCATAACGGCGGCCAGCAATTCAAGGCCATCCAGGTAGCAACCTGGCGCGAAGACTGGCCCGACAAGCGCGCCCCCTGGATCGAAAAAGTCAGAAACATGGTCATGGAAGCCAGCAAGCACGATGGCAAGGCAATCGTGATTCCCGCTCGCACAACCGCCACTGGTCCAGAGAAAAGATTCCTGGCCGGATTGCAATTTGAACTGGGCAGCGGCTTCGCGCCCCACCCACTGTTTACGCAGTGGGTAGAGGAACAAATTCATCAAGGCATGCAGCAGTACGCCCAAGCGATGAATCACTGATCGACAGCATTCATTTTTGTTAGCCAGCCAGCACACTAGTACCCAAAGCTTGAAATATATCGGATAATTTGCCATTTTTTTGATTGAACAAGCAAAAATTGCATGGCCCGCCCTTTATTCCCACTGACG
>NZ_FNOY01000009.1 GCF_900107165.1 Nitrosomonas halophila | reverse complement strand
ATGCCTCGGCATGAAGAACATCGGAAAGCCGTGTACGGGAGAACTGTACGCACGGTTTGATGAGGGAGGGCAGGCGCAAGCCTGTTCTCTACTCTGCCCTTTTCCTGCTGCCCTTTTCCTGCTTTTCCTGGCCCGTAAAATGCGGTCAAACTAACATTACATTAAGCCATTACGCTGGATTTTTTCCAGCTTCAGCATGGTGCATACAATGCACCCCTACGCTACGCATATTCAGTGACAGCAACCCCCTTGCGTAAAAGTGGAATAGATCGCGATAGATCCACATATCGGCTGGCAGAAAGCATGGGTGTGCTGCGCGGTGTTTTGAGCAGGGTGCATTGCATGCACCCTGCTGATGGTTGTGATGCGTGGTCAGCGTTAAAACGGAATATCGTCTTCCATGTCGTCAAAGCCGGTGCTGGATTTGGCGCTTGTATTATCGTAATTGCTCTCCTTGCCGGCTGGCGCGTCGTAACTGCCGCCACCGGAGCGGCCGCCCAGCATCTGCATGCGGTCGGCGACGATTTCGGTTGTGTAACGCTCGATGTTGGATTTGTCGGTCCACTTGCGGGTTTGCAGGCGGCCTTCGATATAAATTTGCGATCCCTTTTTGAGGTACTCGCCGGCGATTTCGGCCTGTTTACCGAACATCACGATCCGGTGCCATTCGGTGCGCTCCTGTTTCTCACCGGTTTTGTCTTTCCAGGTATCGGTGGTGGCGAGATTCAGGCTCGCCATTGCGTCTCCGCTGGGCATATATCGAATTTCCGGATCTCGCCCCAAGTTCCCAATCAGCATGACCTTATTCAGTGACGCCATTTATGCACTCCCTTCTAGTAACTGAACCACTTTTTCTTCATCGAATCCCTTGAGATCCACTTTCAGATAGGCGACTTGTTCATTGGCCAGCACGAGCGCTTCATACACGCCCGGCAATGCCGCCAATTCACGGGATAAACCGCTGGCCTGCCCCGCATCCATTTTTCTGACCTGGTACATTTTGGAACGCACCGCGGCCGGCGCCTGCATGGTCATGGCCAGTATCAGCCAGATGAGCAGCAACAGGCCGCACATCGCGCTCATGGCATAGGGCCCGTAATGTTCAAACAAGTAGCCGCCCGCACTGGCGCCGATAAACGCGCCCAGGAACTGGGTGCTGCTGTAGACGCCGATTGCGGTGCCCTTGGCGCCGACGGGCGCGATTTTCGAAATGAGCGAGGGCAGGCTGGCTTCGAGCAGATTGAAGGCCGCGAAGAAAACCAGCAACGCAAAGGCCAGTCCCCAGAGGGTCGCATCCAACGCCGCCAGCAGCATTTCCCCAACCAGCAGCAACGCGATCGCGGCGATGAAAACCGGTTTCAGCTGAGATTTTTTCTCGGCGTAAATGATCGCAGGCACAATCAGCGCGATCGACAGCACCATCACCGGCAAATAGATCTGCCAGTGATCTGCAGCCGCCAGGCCTGCATCCCGGAGCGACAGCGGCACGGCCAGCCAGAGCGCCATCAGGACGGCATGCAAGGCAAAAATCCCGTAATTGAGTCGCAGCAATTGCGGGTTGCGCAGCACGCTGCTGAAGCGGCTGGCGGCGACTTCCGTATCGGAGTGAAAACGGCTCACCAGCGGGTTGGGTATTGCTTTATAGACCACCGCCATGGCCGCCACCGCCAAGCAACCGGTCAACAGGAAAATCCCCGGCACCCCGATCCACTGGTTCAGCAAGGGCGCCATCATCAGCGACAGCGTGAACACGACACCGATGGTCATGCCGATCATTGCCATCGCTTTGGTGCGGTGTTCCTCGCGCGTCAAGTCGGCGGCCAGCGCCATGATAGCCGCAGAAATCGCACCCGCTCCCTGTATGATGCGGCCGAAGATCACCCCGTAAATGTCAGTTGCAGTCGCGGCAACAAAGCTGCCCAGAGCGAACAGGATCAGTCCCAGGTAAATGACCGGTTTGCGCCCGATCCGGTCAGACAACCAACCAAACGGAATCTGCAGGATCGCTTGTGTCAGGCCATAGGCCCCGAGTGCGATACCGATCAAAGTATAATTGTCCCCACCCGGCAGCTCCTCGGCGTAGAACGCAAAAACCGGCAGAATGATAAACAAACCAAACATGCGCAGCGCATAGACGCCCGCGAGCCCGATGGATGCGCGCAGCTCCACGGGCGACATTTTTTCCGGAATTTTGGATGTGGTTTTAGAAGTCAAGATTGCAGACATTAAGCAGAATTGTGAGAAAACTGGAAAGTTGGGTATATTAGCAGGTTGACCCATACTTAGGTAGCCGATGGAACTAATCAGAATACGTGGTGCAAGGACACATAACCTCAAGAATATCAATCTCGATTTGCCTCGCAATCGCCTGGTCGTGATCACCGGTTTATCCGGTTCTGGCAAATCCTCGCTGGCTTTCGATACCCTCTACGCCGAGGGACAACGGCGCTATGTCGAATCACTTTCGGCCTACGCGCGCCAGTTCCTGCAGTTGATGGAGAAACCCGATGTCGATTTGATCGAAGGCCTGTCACCGGCCATCGCGATTGAACAGAAAGCGACTTCACACAATCCGCGTTCCACTGTCGGGACCGTCACCGAAATCCATGATTACCTGCGGTTGATGTTCGCGCGCGTGGGCGAACCACACTGCCCGGAGCACAACATCCGGCTGGCCGCGCAAAGCGTGTCGCAAATGGTTGACCATGTGTTGCAGCTCCCGGCCGATACGCGACTGATGATCCTGGCACCAATCGTGATCGGGCGCAAGGGAGAGCAGCTGGAATTGTTCGATGAGCTGCGTGCGCAGGGCTTTGTCCGCGTCCGCCTGGATGGAGATGTGTTCGACATCGATGCTTTGCCGAAACTGCATAAAAACCAGAAGCATACGATCGAGGTCGTGGTCGACCGCTTGAAAACCTCGCCGGATGCCAAGCAACGGCTGGCGGAATCGTTCGAGACCGCCTTGCGCCATGCCGAGGGCAAAGCGCTGGCGGTGGAAATGGATAGCGGCAAGGAGCACTTGTTCTCGGCCAAATTCAGTTGCCCTGTCTGCAGCTACTCCCTTTCCGAACTGGAGCCGCGCCTGTTCTCGTTCAACAACCCGGTCGGCGCCTGCCCCCGGTGTGACGGGCTGGGCCAAATCACTTTCTTCGATCCGGCGCGCATCGTTGCCTTTCCCCATTTGTCACTGGCGAGCGGCGCAATCAAGAACTGGGACCGGCGCAATCAGTTTTATTTCCAGATGCTGCAAGCACTCGCCAGCCATTACGATTTCGATCTGGATACCCCGTTTGAGCAGCTGGATGAGAACATTCAGCAGATCATCCTGCATGGCTCCGGCAAGGAGAAAATCACTTTCAATTATCTCAACGAGCAAGGGCGCGCGAACAAGCAGGTGCATGTTTTTGAGGGCGTCATCCCGAGCATGGAGCGCCGTTACCGTGAAACGGAATCGCAGACCGTGCGCGAGGAGCTGGCCAAATTCATCAACGCGCGCGTTTGCCCCGAATGCGAGGGCACGCGCTTGTGCCGCGAGGCCCGACATGTGCTGGTCGAGAACAAAACGATTTTTGAAATCAGCACCTGGCCATTGCGCCAGGCCAAGCGCTTTTTCGATGAAATGGAATTGTCCGGTCATAAACAGGCGATCGCGGAGCGCATCGTCCGGGAAATCTCCAATCGCCTGCAGTTTCTCAACAATGTCGGACTCGACTATCTGTCGCTGGACCGTTCCGCCGACACACTCTCGGGCGGCGAGGCGCAGCGCATCCGGCTGGCCAGCCAGATCGGCTCCGGCCTGACCGGCGTCATGTATGTGCTGGACGAGCCTTCGATCGGCTTGCATCAGCG
This sequence comes from Nitrosomonas halophila, assembly GCF_900107165.1. GTDB lineage: Bacteria > Pseudomonadota > Gammaproteobacteria > Burkholderiales > Nitrosomonadaceae > Nitrosomonas > Nitrosomonas halophila. The sequence continues at coordinate 68,463 of NZ_FNOY01000009.1, read as the reverse complement.
TGACAACGGGCGGCTGCTGGAAACACTCAAGCATTTGCGCGATCTCGGCAACAGCGTCATCGTGGTCGAACATGATCAGGATGCCATCATGCTGGCCGACCATGTCGTCGACATGGGCCCGGGTGCGGGCGAGCATGGCGGCTGCGTGGTTGCCGAGGGTACACCCAACGCTATCCAGGCCAATCCCGATTCGCTGACAGGGCAATATCTATCCGGCAAACGCACCATTCCGGTGCCCGCCACGCGCACGCCGCCCAATCCGGAACGGATGCTGCATATCAACGGTGCAAGCGGCAACAATCTCAAACAGGTGCAGCTCGATCTGCCGATTGGCCTTCTGGTCTGCATTACCGGCGTCTCGGGCTCCGGCAAATCGACGCTGATCAACGACACCTTATACCGGGCGGTGGCGCGCCATCTGTATGGCAGTCACACCGATCCTGCCGCCCACCAGGGCATCAACGGCCTGGAATTTTTCGACAAGGTCATCGATATCGACCAAAGTCCAATCGGGCGCACACCGCGTTCCAATCCCGCCACGTACACCGGCCTGTTCACCCCCATCCGCGAGCTATTCGCCGGCGTGCCGCAGGCGCGGGAACGAGGCTACACGCCCGGCAGGTTTTCGTTCAACGTCAAGGGTGGGCGCTGTGAAGCCTGTCAGGGCGATGGCGTCATCAAGGTGGAAATGCATTTCCTGCCGGATATTTATGTAGCCTGCGATGTCTGCCATGGCAAGCGCTACAACCGCGAAACGCTGGAAATTCTCTACAAGGGCAAGAATATCCATGAAATCCTGCAAATGACAGTGGAAAATGCTTACGCGTTTTTCGAGAGCGTGCCGGTGGTTGCGCGCAAGCTGCGTACGCTGCTGGATGTCGGGCTGGGTTATATCACCCTGGGGCAGTCAGCCACCACCCTGTCCGGCGGCGAAGCTCAGCGCGTCAAGCTGTCGCTGGAGCTCTCCAAGCGCGATACCGGCCGCACACTTTATATTTTGGATGAACCGACTACCGGCTTGCATTTCCAGGATATCGACCTGCTGCTCAAAGTGCTGCATCGCCTGCGCGACCATGGCAATACCGTGGTGGTCATCGAGCACAACCTGGATGTCATCAAAACCGCCGACTGGCTCATCGATCTTGGCCCCGAGGGGGGTGCGGGCGGCGGCCAGATTATCGCGACAGGCACCCCCGAAGAGGTTGCCGACAATCCGGCCAGTTACACCGGATACTTTCTGCGGCCGATGCTGGTTTCCAACATGACCCGAGCGGCCCCATGAATCCACGGGAATTGCTGCGCGGCAGTTTCCAGGCGGCAATCGACGCGGCCAACCCGCTGCAGATTGTTCCACTGCACTTGCCCGATCCCCCCAAAGGCAGCACATGGGTTGCCGGTGCAGGCAAGGCGGCCGCCGCAATGGCGCAGGCGGTGGAGGCGCACTGGCCGGCGCACGCGCCTCTGCATGGCATGGTGATTACCCCCCATGGGCATCGCCTGCCGACCCGGCGCATCACCGTCATCGAGGGCGGCCATCCACTTCCCGACGCCCAAGGGGAACAGGCCACCCGCACCCTGCTGGAGGCGGTACGCAGGCTTGGGCCCGATGACTTGTTGCTTGGCCTGTTCAGTGGCGGTGGCTCAAGCCTGTTATCGGCGCCAATCGTAGGCCTCACTCTGGATGCGTACCAGGCCATCACGCGTCAGTTGCTGTTGTGCGGCGCGCCCATCCAGGCGATCAATACAGTCCGCAAACATTTATCCATTGCGCTCGGTGGCAAGCTCGCCGCCGCCTGCCGCGCACCCGTGCATAGCCTGATCATCTCCGATGTGACCGATAACGATCCCACGCATATCGCTTCCGGACCTTGTGCGCCGGACCCGACCCGCTTCCAGGACGTGCTCGCATTGCTCGAGCGTTATGCAATCTCGGTACCGCCTCCGGTCATGCAACTTTTACATACCCATAGTCAGCAAGGTATTGAGGAAACACCCAAGCCAGGGGATCCGCTTTTCAGAAACGTCAAGAACCGGGTCATTGCAACCGCCCATCAATCGCTGGCGGCCGCCGCCCGCTTTTTTCAAGCGCGCGGTATCACACCCCTCATTCTGGGCGATACGGTAACCGGCGAAGCACGCGAAGTTGCACAGGTTTATACAGCCATTGCCCGGGAAGTACGCCATTACGGCAACCCGGCCCAGGCACCGGCCGTGCTGATTTCTGGCGGCGAGACCACCGTCACGGTAAAAGGCAGCGGGCGTGGCGGGCGAAACACCGAATTTCTGTTGGCGCTTGCCCTCGCGCTGAGTGGCCTGGAAAATGTCTATGCGCTGGCCTGCGATACCGATGGTATCGACGGCACCGAAACCAGCGCCGGGGCCATCCTCACACCCGATACGCTGGACCGTGCCACACAGCTCGGTCTCGATCCGGCCGCCTCGCTCGACGACAACGACACCGCCACCTTCTTCGAGCAGCTGAATGATCTCGTCATCACCGGGCCGACCCATACCAACGTCAACGATTATCGGGCGATTCTCGTCTTGTAAAGGAGGCTGTCAAGGGAAGGGTATGGACGATAGCAACAATGCCGATTAAGATGATTAAAATTCTCATGCGTAATTGAGAGTCTGCGTTTAACTCGGTCAAATAATAAGAAAAATCCTTACCACCCACTCACTCGAATAGCCGAGCAATCAAATGACGCATCGAATTCTGGTCATTACGAATGATGCTGCCATTGGCGGGAAACTGACAGCCATCTGCCAGGAAACAACCGTCGGCACGTTCAACGTTGAACAAGCAGAACGGCTCGCTGACGGACTTGAACGGCTAGGGCACGCGATCTTCGATGCCATTGTGGTCGACCTATCGCCACCAGACAGCCGGGGCATGGCCCCAATCGGCAGGCTGCTTGCCATCGCGCCACAGATTTCCATCCTGGCCATCGGCCCCACAGACGATGGCAAACTGGCAACCGAAGCAGTTGCGCATGGCGCCCAGGACTATCTGCCCAAAGCCTACTGCGGCCATCCGTTGTTGCCGCATGTGCTGCACAGCAGCATTCGCCGCAAGGCCATCGAACAATCACTCTTCATCGAAAAAACACGCACGGAAACCGCGCTTGATCATATCAGCGAAGCGATAATCGGCACTGATCAGTCTGGCCATATCAACTACCTGAATCTCGCAGCAGAAAACATGACCGGATGGTCCAGGGAAGAAGCGCGTGGCCAGGCCATCGGGAAAGTGCTGCGCATTATCGACAGCCACTCCCATCAGGCCACCCCGAATCCGGTCGAGCTCACGCTGCAGCAGGACAAAACGACGACATTGGAAGCAGGCGCGATCATGCTCCGGCGCGATGGCAGCGAAACGGCAATCGAGTATTCTGTTGCACCGCTACACGATGCCGGCAACCGGCTTATCGGTGCGATCATGATTTTTCACGACATCACAGCCGCCCAGGCGGTGATCGCCAAGATGGCCTACTTGGCACAGCATGATGCATTGACCAACCTGCCCAACCGGGTATTGCTGGATGACCGGATCACCCAAGCGATCGCCTGGGCCAGGCGGCATGGCACCAAGCTCGCCCTGTTATTTCTGGATTTGGACAATTTCAAGCATATCAATGACTCGCTTGGACATGCGACTGGCGATAAACTGCTGCAGTCGGTCGCACAGCGTTTGCGCGGCTGCGTGCGCAGCTCGGATACCATCAGCCGCCTGGGCGGGGATGAATTTGTAATACTGGTCATGCAAGACAAATACGCCCAGAATGCGGTCCGCACCGCCGACAAAATACTCGCCGCGCTGGCAACGCCCCACGCGATTGATGAGCATGATCTGCATGTGACCACCAGCATCGGCATCAGCGTTTACCCGGTGGATGGCCAGGATGCGGAAACATTGATCAAGCATGCAGATATCGCGATGTACCACGCGAAAGAAAAGGGACGCAACAATTACCAGTTCTTCAAGGATGAAATGAATGTGCGCGTCGTCGAGCGGCTGGCTATCGAAACACATTTACACCATGCCCTGGCGCGGGATGAATTCATATTGCATTATCAGCCCAAAATCAGCTTGAAGACTGGACGCATCATCGGGGCAGAGGCGTTGTTGCGCTGGATGCATCCGGAATGGGGCTTGCTGCGGCCCGAGCGTTTTCTGCAGATTGCCGAAGATTGCGGCATGATTCTGCCAATTGGCCGCTGGGTATTGCACAACGCCTGCACACAGGCCAGGCACTGGGAAAAGGCGAAACTGGAATTTGGCTCCCTGGCCATCAATATCTCGGCACTGGAATTCCGTCACAAGGACTTCATCAGAGACATAGCAGCGGTTTTAAGCGAAACAGGACTGTCTCCACACCGCCTGCAACTGGAGATCGCCGAAGGGGTGTTGATGCGCGATGTCGAGTCCAGCCTGGCCATACTCAAGCAACTGAAAGACATGGGCATACAGCTGGCCTTGGATGATTTCGGCACCGGTTGTTCCAGCTTGAAACATTTGCATCGGCTGCCAATCGATATACTGAAAATCGATCACTCATTCATCCAGGCTATCGGAGGCAGCAATGGCACCCTGGTCAGCGCCGCCATTGCCATGGGCGCCAGCCTCAAGCAACGCACCACCGCCGAAGGGATAGAAAAACCAGAGCAGCTCATTTTTCTGCGCACACAGCATTGTGATGAGGGGCAAGGCAACCTGTTCAGCCAACCGCTCGCTGCCGGGCAGTTCAGTCAGCTATTGGCCAGCGGATGCCATCCAGAAAAACCGCGCAAATAACCGCACGGCTGGTCAGGGGCGATAATAATACGGCGGAGTTTGCCAAACCGTCTCGGGGAGCAGGCGGTCATACCCTTTCTTCACAACCTGGCAACACTCACAACCCCTGTCCTCCAGCCCTGATCGATCAACAAAGGTATCAGGTCCATAATCGAGTGTGCTCGTTTTTTTGTACAATAACGCCGGTCAATCACACTGACTGAGATTTGCACCTGCATCCGTCAACTCGAATACAAGACTTCCATTTCGTGACAATTCCGGCGCATAGCGCAGTGTAGCCCGGTAATCAATGACATCCGCATGGCCCGCGACACTGACCCGGGGAATGTGCAGCTGGCCATCACCAAAGGTTGCACTTGATTTTGCGCAGGGTTCCGCAGGCGAGACATAGGCCAGCAATTGCGCACATTGATCTTCCTTCGTGCCTTTCACTATATTTCCTCCGCCAAAGGGTACCTGCGTGTTTTCCTTGCATTGCAGGTTGCCATCGATGACATTCCTGACGATTTCGATACTGCCATCATTCTGGAAAATCTGGATATTCCCGCCGATATCGTTCCATAGGGCCTGGAACTGACCCGAATTGCTGTCGTATTGCAGATCGCTATCAATGATGCTGTCGCTGATGGTTGCGCCTCCGCCACTTTTCAGCTGCACCGAACCGCCTATCCGTGATCTATCACGAACGCTGACTTGCCGCGCATTTTCCGTCTGAATATTCCCGATCACCGAGATTCTCTGTGCGTTCAGCGTCGCATTAGCCTCAACTTTGATCGTTCCTTCCACGCGCGTGCCATCCAGATTGCAAATCCCGTTTGGTGGAACACGCAGATTATCAACCATTACACGACCCAATTCGTGAGTGCATACCAACTCCTCGGCGATTGCCCCAGCCGAAACAAGAAGGGTCGACAGGCCAGGCAGAATCAACTGGGTACGTAAAAAATGAGGAATTTTCATTTAAACATTCCTTTGATCAGAATCAATCGAATACTCACCACCTCGAACCAGTAAAACCGGCATAGGTGCTGAGCGCACCACGCGCCCGGCAACGCTCCCCAATAGCAGACGACTGAAACCCGAGCGGCCATGTGTGCCGATCACGATCAGTTCTGCCTGCCAGCGCTCCGCCTCTGCCACGATGGCAGGGGCGATTTGTCCATCTTTTGCTTCCAGCGATTTGATCTCGGCAGTCAATCCAGCCTGCTGGACGATGCTTTTCGCCTCGGCCAGCATCTGTTCACCGCTTTTCTTGAACGACTCTTGCAACTCGGCATAATTGACATACCCTTCATCCAGCCAATAGAGCATGTCTTCGAATACATGCACCAGCTCAAGCCGGGCATTGATCAGCTTGGCCAGTTTGACCGCTTCCTGGAGCGCGCTGCGAGCAGTGGCGCTTCCATCCACTGGAACCAGGATTTTCTGATACATACTTGTCTCCACAGATAGGTTAATGATGTAAAGATTGCGCAGCTGCTTGATTGGGCAAGGCGGGTTATTGCAAAGGCTGGGCAAGCGTACAATCCGGCCCAATCCACCGTCCTCTGCTTTGCGCGCGCGTATGCACCGGGTTACCCTGAATCATGCTTTCGAATTCCGCTTGACCGGTAAAGCTTTCCGGATTGGCAAACACGACTACTGCTTCACCTTTACCCTTGAACTGGACGTTATTGCAGACCAAAACCACCTGGTAGCGATTTCCCACCTTACTGGCATGCTTGACGTCACACCCAAACTGATTTTCAAACAGATCGACGGGCATCTCTTGCTCGGCCATATCCTGGGTGATGCAGATCGTCGAGGTCGCGGCCCCATTGCGGATTTCCGGCATTTCCAGTCCATACTGCCTGGCAAGATTGGTTATCTGTTGCATGTGCTCGGTTGGAATATGAGGCACCAATGCCAGCAGATCAGATTTCGTGGTGACTTCCCACAATCCCGCGCGAATAGTGCTGCCAGCCCAGGCGGCGCTCGATACCATGCCCAACAGCAAGACGAAAGATTTGTACACGGAAGCTCCTTTCCTTATATGCCACGCGTTTCGAACAACTTGGAAACAGCAATTCTTGTTATGCGCATTGTTGAACTGGCAATGCTCTTTGGCCATATTATAGGACCTGACCTGATCAGTCTTATCATCAATTTGGTGGTTACCAATGAGACAATGCCATCCTGCTTGAGATCAGCATAGCATATCACCCAAACCAGGCAATCCGGTGCAGCGTCAGAGCGTGACGGGAAGACGCCATAATGCTGCCGTCTCCATCAGGGCAACCTCGGGCGGCGAGCGCATAGAAATGGCCTAACCAGTCTGATACTCCCAGGTTAATTGCTGTTAGATGATAGATAATTGTTGACAAATACTGACATAAAGAGTAAATGATTTTCATATTGTTTCTGACAAAACGAATGCATTCACTCTGCATAAGCAGACAGGGGGAACAGCGATGGGAACAGATGGCAAGCTGTTTAGCGCATGTATATTGGCTGTTGTATCGATTGTTATCAGCGCCTGCACCGAACCCGAATCCAATCGAGAAGCATTCTCAACACAATCTCCACGCAACTGGGCCCAGGAAAGCATGCTGCGCGCGCAACAGCAGGCATCCTACCTGAGTGACCGCACAATTAAGCCCATAGCCACTGATAGCGCAACTCGCAACCCCTGGTACAGCAATCACCTAGGGTATACCTGGTTCACCAATAGTTCCTTGGGCTTAAATGGGATACCCTATGTTTTGCTGCGGGCCGTCATTGCGCTCTACCCGGAAATCTGGGCAGGCAAAGGGTCGCTCGGTAACCTCGGCTTGGGTCCACATCCAGCCGACTACGACCCCGCTAGCGGGACATTACTGCCTGCTGAGCAACGACGCCCCCTGCCCTATGGACTGGTAACGGCCCAGGATCCTTCCGTCCCGGAAGACCAAAGAACCGACAATGTCTTTTTCTCCTGCAGCGCCTGCCATAGTGGGCGCGTGTATGTCAACGGCCGCGTCCGGCGCTATATCGGGGCACCCAATACCGAAATCGAGGCACAGGCTTATGCGGAATTGCTTTATCGGACGGGAAAAGCCCTGCTCTCATCCGATCAAGCCACACCAGGACAAACGCAAGTCAATCCGGCAGAGGCCAGCAAAATCGCTGCTTTTCTGGAAAACAAGCTCTTGACAGACCCAGTCTGGTTTTATGGCGGGCGCACGGCAGCAGCGCGAACAGCCAATATCGAACGGGCCAGAATACAAGTGGCACGGCTTCTGGCCAGCCTCGATCATGCACTTGAAACCTTGATAGAATCCGCCGCCAAGACTGAATTGATGTATCTGAGACTGGCCTCGAATTTATCCTATAACGACAAGGACGGTCAGCCAGCACCTGGCATATTTGGCCCCCGGCCCGGCCGCATGGATGCTTTCGGCATTGCGGCCGGATTGGTTGCGCTGCATGCGAAACGCGAGAGTTTCCTGACACGCTTGCCCGATGATCACCCCTTCTTTGAAGGACTGGATTATCTTTCAGGGGAGGCAAAATACCAAGCAGCCGGTCAGCGTCTGTTCGAAACCGCTGCGCAGTGGCTGCCACGAGACCCGGCCCCCTCCGATATCAGTGCCCTGTGGTTCCTGCGAGATCATATCTATGCCAATTGGGATGCGAGCCAATCAGCCGAAGCACGGGTGATTGCCTCTGGCGCCTCTGCTGTCGGCGACCCGTCCAAAGTCAATGTTCCGATACATGAAGCCATGAATCCTTTCATTGACGATCTACCCCCTCCACCCTACCCATTTTCTGTAGATCTGGCGCTGGCCGAACAGGGTAAACCGCTTTTCGAGCAAGCATGCGCCTCGGCATGCCATTTCGCCCAGAACCCTAAAGTCTATGACACCGGAACCGATATGAATCGGGCGCGGCAAATTTCTCCAACCGCCCGTCTCGGTTTGCTGGAACTCACCCGCGAAACATGTGAACGATATATAGAAAGTGGGGGCAGTGATTGGTGCCAACCCAAACGGGGCAGCCGCACAGCGGACAATGAAGCTTACTTCATTACACCGCGCGCGGATAAAGCCGGGTACAAGGCTAACGTATTGCATGGCACCTGGGCTCAAGCACCGTATCTGCATAACGGCTCGGTACCGACCCTCTGGCACCTGTTGCGACCAGACCAGCGGCCGACTACTTTCATTCGTGGCAACATCAAATATGATGAATCATGGGTTGGTTTTGTCTGGGATAAAGCACCCGCCCTGGATGAATACGGTCCTGGAGACAGTGTGCACGCTGCAGAATATGACACCCGGCTGCGAGGGAATGCCAATCAAGGGCATACTTATGGTCAGCAATGGTCGGATGACCAAGTGCGGGCTGTCATTGAATATATGAAAACGCTCTAGGAGGCTGTCCGAGAATAGCGATCGTAGCGAGGGCGAAGCTGGCTGAGCGGGATTTTTAGATCATTTGAGGCGAATAGTTATTCTATTCAACGAAAAGGATCGAAAATCCCGCTTGGCAGGTTCGTCCGCAGTAGATCAGTCTATTCTCGGACAGCCTCCCAGGAAGCTCGGTGGAAGCAATGGCTGGAACGGCCTTCTCTAACAGCAGCATTCACTATTTCCACTCAGCGCCTCAAGTCAATTAAATGGGAGAATATAATGGCTCAATCGAATTGGAATCCCCCCAAGAATCGTCGTTTTGCGTGGCTGCACCAGATAACCAGTACAATTACCCGCTTCTTGAGACAAATCCATCAATGGATCAATCCTGGCACCCAGCCATCTCCCAAGCCAGTCGAGCAGCAAGAGGAAATTCCGGCCCAAGGCTTCCTGGCCAGCATTGCTTTGGCAGAACGACAGACCCCACTAGTCGCTGCGCCCGATCCCGATGCTCCCCGCTATGCAAACGATCGCGCGGCCTATGAAACCGATAAGAAAGCGTATGAAGCCGCTCTCCAGGTACGTGGCGCCGCTGTTGCCCAGATAATTTCCGCCCGCCTGAGAGGCCAGCCCCTTGAAATGCTGCAAGAACTGCTCGATCAGCCAGAAAACACCATGCCTGTATTCAAACCGGTTGTCGGGCCAGCCATCGTTGTACGACATGCACATGTGATCAAATGCCTGGAACGCACCGATTTATTCACCGTAGATCCCTACACTCCGGAAATGATTCGGGCCAACGATGATCAAGCCAGGAATCCCGAACAGTCTCCACCCTTCATGTTGGGCACCGACAAAGAGGAATGGTATCTCCCCGATGATATTCTCTTGCGGCGCGTCGTCTCGCGCCAGGATGAGAAAATCCTGACCGCCCTGGCAAGACAGGAGGCCGAACACTGGACACAGCAGGCAAAAGACAAGGGGAAAGGTGAAATCGATTTCGTGCCGACCATTGCCCGTTTCGTCCCCCTGCGCATTGTAAGCGATTACCTGGGCGTTCCCTTTTACGCCACCGGCCAGCCGGCTTGCCTGCCTGATTTGCGAGGTGGAGAATCGTTCCCTTTGGATGACGCATTAAAACAGACCTTTACTTTTCAGCGGATACAAGCCGGCAAGGTACCGACCGCTGAGGATCTTTACAATTGGGTAAAAGACGCTTTCCGCAATATTTTCAATAACTCCAATCCCGCCGATCCGCTATTCGCCCAGTTTCGCCAGCAAGGACTGGAAGCAACCGAGTATTTGACTGCCTATATCCACGAGCTGGTCAAACATTTCAAAGCCCAGCTCCAGCAAGGCGAAAACGTGCCTGACACCATGCTGACTCGCCTAGTGCGGCTACAGCTAAGCTTGGCGGATGCGCAACAGGCCGCAGCACTGGAGCAGGAATTTGCAGCGGTATTGGGAAGGCCATTGCCTGCAGGAGAACTTGACAGGCGACTGTCCGATGCCTATATCCGCACCAATGTCTTTGGCACGGCCGTGGGAGCGGTCGTCAATCCGGAAGAAGCCAGCGCACGGATTGTTGACTCGATCCTATCGCTCAAGGAAGGCAAGTACGAGGGAATAAACGGCTCGAGCTATCAACACCTGCAAGCGATGGCCAAGGTTCCGACAGACAGTCCGCAAGCAGCCGAGAGCCTGAAGATCGTGCGCCAATACGCCCTGGAAGGATTGCGTCTGGAACCACAAGGGGAGGTACTGCCGAGACGGTGCGTGCAGGATAATACCGAACTTGGCGGCGTGCTTATCCAGCGGGGAACCACGGTATTCGTCGCCTATGCCGCCGCAATGCGGGATCCGGAGGCCACACCCAATCCGCTTGCCTTTGATTTTACTAGGAATGAAGATGCCGTTCCCTATCAACATCAGAGGACAAGAGCCAAGGAAGCGCCACAAAGCCGCCTTTACCTGCAACATGGCTTTGGGCGGCATAAATGCCTTGGCCGCTATGCCTCTGAAATCACCATGCAGGAATCACTGCGAGCCTTGCTGCGGCTGGGTGATCTGGAACGACGCAGCGCGCTGCAAATGGATGCACAAAATCTTTATGCCGTCAGCTTACGGGTGGGTTTCAATTCCCAGGAGGCTGTCCGAGAATAGACTGATCTACTGCGGACGAGCCTGGCTGGCCGGATTTTTCGATCCTTTTCGTTGAATAGAACCACTATTCGCCTCAAATGATCGAAAAATCCCGCTCAGCCAGCTTCGTCCTCGCTACGATCGCTATTCTCGAACAGCCTCCTAGCCAATTTGACTGATTCAGCCAGGAAAGCCGTAGCGGCGAAACACAATTCCTCGCACTGGAAGCAAGCAATTGATTCCACTTGAGGAGTATTGACCGAAGTTTCTTTGACCATTGTAAAAAGTGGCACCCACAAAGGAGGCTTCACATGAGTACCTTTCTTGTCACCGGACCGACCGGCTTTCTTGGCTACCATATCGTCAAATTACTGAATACCCACGGTCATCAACCGCGGGTATTATTGCCGCCAGGCATTGATTCCAATGCCCCCGAACGCCTTGCCCTGCAAAGATTGAATATTGAAATAGCCGAGGGGGATACAAATGACCCGGCATCACTGGCAACCGCTTGTAGTGGCATTGAAACAGTGCTGCATTCAAGCTTTGCCATCGCGCTCGGTAGCGGTGAGGCCGTGGAAAAACTACTCTACACAGGCAACGTCATCGCGACCCGCAATCTGCTGGAGGCGGCAGAAAAGGCGGGCGTAGCACGGGTCGTCATCAGCAGCAGCGCGCTCACAGCAGGTTTGAATCATGTGCCTCAACCCCTGGATGAGAATGCGGACTGGGGCCAACATGCCTTCACTCTCCCCTATGCGTTATCACGACGCCACGCCGAGCAGGAAGCATTGAAACGTACCACTACCCCCCCTGCAATCATCGCCGTCAATCCATCCTTTACCTTGGGGCCCGAGGACTGGATCGGCGCGCCGGCAAACAGACTCGTGCTGCGGATGAGCAAACCCGGTTTCCGGCTTACCGCACCGATCGGTTTTGGACTGCTTGATGTCCGCGATTACGCGGATGGCGTCTTGCGGGCGGCAGAGCGAGGCACAGCTGGCCAGCGTTACCTGCTGAGTGGCACCAATGTCATGCCGGACCAACTCTTGCAGGAGGTCGCAAAAGCTGCCGGTATCGAGCCGCCCGCCTGGACTGTCTCACTGCGGGCCTGGATGCTTTATCCCATCGTGATGGGGATGGTGCTATGGCAGCGCATAACAAAGCAACCGCAGAAAGTGGCTCCCAGTCTGCTGGAACTGTGGGGACGCTACGCCTGGTACGACAACAGCCGGGCGTGTCGCGAGCTTGGCTGGAAGCCTCGCCCTTTACAGGACTCGTTACACGACACGCTTGATTGGATGCGTAGCCATCGGCCTGAGTGATCGCTACCGCTTGTGACCGATCGAAAGCATGCCGTTGGCCAGGCGGCAAGGAAGTGTTTGAGGAGGGAAAAGCAAATGAAAAAGCTCGTTTACTCAATAGGACTTGTCCTGCTTGTAACAATTTGGTGGTCTGCAGCTGCGCCCAGAGAAGAGATTGGCTGTTGCATCAGTGAATCAGTGGTTTTCGATCCAGTCACTGTCGAGCGTACCCAGGCAGTGGATCGCTCCAAAGAATTTGCTGCTGCAATAGCAACACTTGAAATCAACTTGCCTGCCTACGATGACGCGGTTTTTCTTGACGATGGGGAAAGCGCGCTGGTCACGGCCCACGATGGCCAAATCTGGATGGTTGATCTCGCTGCCCATACCGCCGAACCCTTCGCGGATGTACCACTGATGGCGTGGGGTATCCAAATCCATCAGGCGCCAGGAAATCCGCCCCAGGTCTATTTCTGCGCCGCGGGATCCTATGCTGCCAGATCACCCGGTGAAGTCCCAGGTCTCTACCGGCTCGATCTGAATACGCGCTCAGCAGAACCGCTGGCACTCAGGGTTCCCGATACCCAGATCAATCACCAGCGGCCTGTCGTTTATGCTGACGAGGACCCCAATGCCCCCGAATTACAGGCCGACGACCGCAGCACTCCCAGCCGCAAGATCATGGTCTGCGACAATCTGGAAGTGAGCGCAGATGGCCGCCGCATTTATTTCTCCGAACCATTCAACTATGAGAATGCCTCCACCCGGGATGCTGTCCACGAAGCCATAGCACTGGCGCGCAATGGCCGTCTGTGGCGCCATGATCTGGACACAGGTTCGACCCGGCTGATCGCAGAAGGCTTTCATTTCATCAATGGCGTGCTCTACGACCCGCACCCGGGCAAGCTGCGGGAAGAGTCTGTTCTGGTGAGCCAGACATCTTTATTCCGGGTGATGCGATTCTATGTCAATGGCCCTAAGGCGGGCACTTCAGAAATCGTAATCGACGGTCTTCCCGGCATGCCCGATGGCATGGATCGGGATGCTGCCGGACGGATCTGGCTTGCCATGTTTGCAGACAGGGGTCCGCTGTTAACCTGGGCGCATGAGCATGCCTGGATCAAACCGTTGTTGATGCGTCTGCCTACCGCATGGCTGCTATCCCAGGCAAGGCGCACGGGTGTCGTTGTGCTCAGCCCGGATGGCAGCAGGCCCCTGTATTCAGCCTTCTATAAAGGGCCTGAACTCGCTTCGATCGCTTCGGCCGTACCCGCGCCCAGCGGTATTTTTCTGGCAAACATAGCACTAAGCGATGCAGATCCGGAGCAGAAAAAGCCTATCCAGCGCCTGGGTTGGCCATCAGAATGGCAGTATTCGCAGTAAACATAACAATTGAAGTCGCACCGGGATCGCGTTTCCTGCTCGGTCTGGCTGCTTTGGCAGCAGACTGGACTGATAGGCACATTTCCTGCCCGATCGATATCAGAATAGCGAATAGCCGATATTCCTTTGCGGGAATAACCGCAAGCGCATGGTTGCGCGACCGCACCGCCTGCCAAAGGCAGGTAAAATGATCACATCGATCCTGACCACCCTAACGAGGAAGCGACATACATGGCATTGGAATACGTTACCGTAACTTTCCCGACGCGGCGGCTGGTGTATATCGACGGCGAGAGAAGCGGCTACACCAACGAGATACTGCGCGTTGATACCGGCACACATTTATTCACTCTGGGCAGATATGCCAATTATGCGCCTGCGTCGCAGACAATAACCGTGACAGAAACAACCGTACTCGAACCGCTTGAAATCGTTTTCACTAAAAAAGTGGTAACCTGATGGCCATGCAATCTACTCGCAGGATAGCCTTACTGATTTGTGTGCTGCTGCTTGCAGCATGCGCCTCCTTTCCACCCAACCCGCCCCTTGCCCAATACAACCCGGCAGCTGGCTACCGGTTCGATCAACTTGAGCGTGGCGCAAATAGTGATGAATTGTTTATTATCGTGAGTTTCTCGGGTGGTGGCACGCGCGCAGCTGCCCTCTCCTTCGGGGTCATGGAAGCTCTGCGTGATACACAAATCGAATGGAAACAACGCAAAGTCTCACTGCTGGAAGAAGTGGATGTCATTTCCTCCGTCTCGGGCGGCAGTTTTCCAGCTGCTTATTACGCATTATATGGCGCACGGATATTTGATGAATTTCCGGAAAAATTCCTCTACCGCCCTATTCAGTCCGACTTGCTGAAACAGCTGTTCTTACCCTATAACCTGGTTAGGCTGGCATCACCCAGCTTTGGGCGCAGTGATCTGGCAGCTGAGTTTTATCATCGCGAAATCTTTAACGGCGGCACTTATGCCGATGTAATCAAACGCGGCCAGCGTCCTTTTATCATCCTCAATGCCACTGACATGAGCAGGGGCACTCAGTTTTCCTTCATCCAGGATCAATTCGATCTGCTTTGTTCGGATCTGAACGGCATTCCGCTCGCGCGGGCTGCCGCCGCCTCTTCCGCGTATCCAGGCGGGCTGACACCGCTAACCTTTCAGAATCACGCCGGATCATGCCAATATCAACAACCGCCATGGGTGGCACTGGCTGCCAAGGATCACTCATCACGCATCAATCCGCGCCGCACTGCACGCGCCGAGGAACGCTTATCGCTGACAGACGAGGGCGCCGGGCGACGCGACTACATTCATCTGACTGACGGGGGGGTCGCGGACAATCTCGGCCTGCGCGCCCCCCTGACAGCACTCACCTCCACCAATCATCCCTGGAGCGTACTGCAGATGATGAATCAGAAAAAAGTGCACAAACTGGTGATCATCACCGTCAACGCCGCCACAGACCCTGCCACCCAGCGCGACAAAACCCCCAATATTCCCGGCCTGGTCGATACCCTGACAGCTGCGGCAACGGTACCGCTGGCAAATTACTCGTTCGACACGCTCGAACTGCTGACTGCAACCGTGCGGACATTCAACCAGGAAGCACGGCTGATCGAAGGTTGCAAGAAACTCGCAGCCACAAAAGGCGAGCAGTGCACGCTGGATATTCCAACCCCACACCAGGTGCAATGGTTTCCAATCCAAGTGGCATTCGAATATATCGCGGATAGCGAAGAACGCAACTGGTTCAAGAATCTGCCCACCAGTCTTGAATTGCCGCATTCGGCCATCGATCGTCTGCGAGCTATTGGCCGCAGGCTGCTCAGCGAAGACCCGAACTTCAGGAAGCTGATACAGGCACTGCAAGGCTGCTTACCCGACGCACAACAAGCTTGCTGATTTCAGCTTTCTCCAAGGATTGCCACAGACTGACCGGGTAGCAGAATGGCATCAGGCTCAAGACCGATTGCCGGTGTGGATGCCAGCAGCAGGCACTTAGTCTGCAGCCCGCGACAAGCAATGCGCTGCGCCGCTTCGCTCAGATTACAGGCGATCACCACCATCCCCCTGACAACCAGCAACCATCTGGCGGCCTCATCGTAATGCACGTCAATCTGCTCCAAACGGTCATCCAGCAGCGCGGGCAGCGTGCGGCGCAAATGGATCAATGCCTGATACCAATCGAACAACTCGGCATGCAGCCCGCGATTCAACTCCTCCCAGTTCAGCTGCGAATGCCGGAAGGTCTCGATCGCCTGCGGATCCGGTATGCTTTCGGCATCCCAGCCAAAAGCAGCGAATTCCCGCCTTCTACCCTGTCTAATGGCTTCAGCCAGATCTGGATTCGAATGATCGGTAAAGTACAAAAAAGGCGTACTCGCCCCCCACTCCTCTCCCTGGAACAACATCGGCACGAATGGCGAAGTTAATACCAGCGCCGCGCCGATTTTGAGCAAGCCGGTAGCAAGCAATTGGCTGATACGCTCCCCCCTGGCCCGGTTGCCAATCTGATCGTGGTTCTGCAGGCAGCCTATGAAACGGCGTCCTGGCAAACCGGCAGTTGACCGGCCATGCCGGCGCTTGCGGTAGGCAGAATAGCTGCCGTCATAGACCAGCCCCTTGGTCAGCACCTTTTTCAGATCGGATAATCGGCCGAAATCCTGGTAATAGCCATTTGCCTCATGAGTCAGTAGCACGTGCAGTGCGTGATGAAAATCTTCGCTCCACATTGCATTCAGCCCCAAGCCACCGGCTTCCGGGGATCGCACCAGCCGCGGATCGTTGAGATCGCTTTCAGCAATCAGAACCAGATGGCGTCCCAGACGCGCCTCGAGCCGGCCAACCGCTTCCGCCAGCTCTTCGAGAAAATGTGTAGCAGAACTGTCGAACAGCGCATGCACCGCATCGATGCGCAACCCGTCGAAATGGTAGTCGCGCAGCCACATCAGGGCATTGTCGATAAGGAAACGGCG
The DNA here is from genome assembly GCF_900107165.1 of Nitrosomonas halophila. Classification (GTDB taxonomy): domain Bacteria; phylum Pseudomonadota; class Gammaproteobacteria; order Burkholderiales; family Nitrosomonadaceae; genus Nitrosomonas; species Nitrosomonas halophila. The sequence goes on along the minus strand of NZ_FNOY01000009.1, from coordinate 51,486 downwards.
CACTGCATCACTTTGGGCCTGATCGAGATTGACCGCTTGGCCCCAGGGCGTGGAATAGGCAGCGGTGAAGTAAGGGCCAAAATGATTCAGGTAATTGCCGTCCGGCCCCAAGTGGTTGTAGACAACGTCAAGCAATACCGCCAGCCCCTTGTGATGGCAGGCATTGACCAGGCGCTTGAGTCCTTCGGGTCCGCCATAAGCATTATGTGGTGCATACAGCGCCACACCATCATAACCCCAGCCATGACGACCCGGAAATTCTGCCACCGGCATGAGTTCCACATGAGTAATGCCGAGCTCGCACAAATGATCGAGGCGAGCAATCGCCGCATCAAAGGTGCCTGCAGAGGTAAAAGTCCCGATATGGATTTCCTCGATCACGCCCGACGCCAATGGCGGGGGGCGCCATGCACCATCCGTCCATTGGAAGCGCTCATGCTCGAGCCAGCATGAGCAGCCATGCACACCGGCAGGCTGCCAGGCCGAACGGGGATCGGGAAAGGGCCCCTGCCCGTCCAGCCTGAATGCATAAGCCACCCCATAGACCAGCCACGGCACATCCAGCTGCCACCAGCCCTGCCCGATAAAGGTCATGGGCACGCATAAATCCTCACTTTCCAGCTCAACATCCTCTGCATACGGTGCCCAAACTCGAATCTCGGTCATGCCAGCATCCTAGATGGAGGTTTTTCCTCGCCACAAACGGGGAATCTAGCTCAGTTCGATACGGTCCCCCACACCATGCAATAAATCAACGCATAGCGTCAAATATTCGCGCAATTGCCGCGTCAGCAAAAAATTTTCCCGCACGAACGCTTGGGCCTTGTAACCCATCGACTGGATTTTCTTTGGCTGGCGCAGCAGGTAACGCAAACGCAAGGCGGCACCTTCGGGGGTATTCACCAGAAAACCCGTGTGATGATCGATGACCTGCAGCCGAATACCGCCGGTATTGCCACCGATCACTGGCTTTCCTTTCCATAGGGCCTCGGTAACAGTCAGACCAAAGCCTTCACGGGTAGATTTTTGCAAGACTATGGCCGCCGCCCGTTGCAGGGCATTGATCATGCGATGGGCATCAGGTGGCAGCATTAATATGTGGATATCAGCATCGTTTTCTGCAGCCATACGCACTTCATTGAGTACGATTTCCCCTTCCGGATCATCGCTGGCGCCTCCCCCTGCCAGCGCCAACTGCAAATGCGGCAGGTAGCGTTTTGCCAGGCGATAGGCATTAATCACACCGACGGGATCCTTGAATCGATCGAAACGTGACACTTGCACGACCAGCGGGCGCGCCGGATCGATCTTGAAATGGCTGAGCACATCGGAGATTTCCTCCTCCGGCAATTCGATATTTTTGTCCGACAGTGGATCGATGCTGGGCGGAATAATGAATTCACAATGCGGCAACGCCTGGGCAAAAGTCGGTAAAGAAAACACGCTGGCATCGTAACCTGCAACATAATCACGCAGATATTTCCAGACCGGACGATAGGGATGGGAAATATCGATATGGCAACGCCAGATCCACTTGCCGCGCCGATTGGGGCATAAAGCCAGAAGAGGTGCCGGCTGTGGATCATGGATAAACACCAGGTCAGCCTCCTCAAGCAGCGGGCGCAGTTGCTCGGCGTTAGTGGCATTGGTACGCTCATAGGCATCCAGTTGTGCACGGGGAATAGGCACGTTATTCCCCTGCAAAGCATTGTGCATGCTTTTGGTGCACTGATAGAAATCGGCCGAACCACTCATCACTTCCCAGCGCACATCGATACCGAGCTCCTGCGTCAGCGGCACCAGTTTTTCCAGTATTTCCGCCACCCCTCCACCGACACGTGTAGAGTTGACATGCACCATTTTCAGACCACGAAGCGGCAATGCCAGTTTCTGCAGGTGGCGAATGACGTCTTCCCCTGCCACCTGACCATAGTTTTGCAATAGATGGCTCATAATCGTGTTCCCTTGAAATGACGGGAGAAAGTATCGGTCAGCTGCTGTCGCAATTCGGTTAGCGGCGCGAATGAAGGATCAATGGCGGCCAGCTCCTCGCATAATGGGAGATAGCTGTCCCCAAAGCTCTCCAGCCATTGACGAAAATCGTCCTTACCGCCCAGGCGGCGACGCGCATCGATGAAATGATAGAACACACTGCTGGTAGACATGCGTGGCAACATGCTGGCCAGGCGATGGGGCGCCTTGAGCCGATGGCGGGTATCGAATACCACGATCTTGGCATGAATGAACTCGAAGGGGTACAGCGCATGCGCCCAATGCAGATATTCGCTCTCATCCAGACGCTGTTCTACCTGCTCGAGCAATTCCAGGCGCAATGGCTCTATATCCTGATAATCAGCGGGATCGATCATCGCGAGGCGTTCGGCCAATATCCCATCATGCAGACTGTGACGCGCCCAGGAAGCAAAATCATTGTTGAATTCGCGCTCTTCGAAGCGGGGTTGCAGCATCCCTCCCCAGAAGTGGTAATCGATACTACCGGATGTGATTGTCGCGAGCAAATCGCGGAATTCCTTGAGAGTAATTGCCCGCTTGCCAGTTGCAATAGCAATCAGCGCACAGTCCTTGAGAGCGAATCCGCTGTCTTTCTGAGATACAGCCATGGCTACACCCCTCCTGTTTAAAACAAACCGCGAGCAGTCCTGTAATAATCGCACTGCTTGAAAATGTATCGGCAAACCCCCTGCATTGTCAAACTCGTCGATCGCCATAAATACTACCCGGCACCCGCAAATCTCGGCAACCCGCAAGTCGGGCGGCAATTTTTGCTCACAAGCAAACCGATCTAATTCTTCTCAGAAGAAGCACACCGCCCTCTATGCAACAATCCAACAGGAAAACGTTCGAGTATTGTTCCGATGGCAGTCGATCCGCCTGCCAACCTGTCTCCTGTCAATAGATTGCACCAGTCTCCCGTTGGCAACTCGACAACAGTATCCGCCCAATCTTCTTTCAGTCCCAATACCAGGCGAGGGACTACAACCGCCACATTCTGTCCGCGCATGAATGCCACAGCGTGCACTGCCTTGCCTCCGCTCACTTTGAGAGGCTGATAGCTGCCTGCCGGACCGAAAAATTCTGCATATTGCTGCCGCAGATGCAGGGCTTGTCGAATCACCCACAGTTTAGGCAGCCCTTCATCAGAGCGTGCAAGTATCTGTTCAATGGCCAAGCCTGAAATTTCCGCCAACAGCTGGGCGCGTCTGTGATAATCAACTGGCCGGCGATTATCCGGATCCACCAGATTCAGATCCCATAACTCCGTACCCTGGTAAATATCCGGCACACCCGGAGCCATCAGCTTGAGCAGCGTTTGCGCAAGGCTGTTAACACGTCCCGGAGCGATCAGTGGCTGCACAAATGCCTCGAGCTCACAACAGAATTTGTTATCGGCCAGCACGGCCTGGATGAATTGTTGAATGGCCTGTTCGTAGTCCGGCTGCGGCTGGGTCCATGATGTATGTATCTTGGCTTCGCGAATCGCCTTTTGCATGTAATCACTCAGGCGCTGCACATCGATGGGCCAGGTACCCACCAAGGTTTGGTAGAGCAGATACTCGGTATTGCGGTCGGGGAGATCATGACAACGATGCTGTTGATTATATTGCATCCAGCCTTGCACTGTTCTGCCCCAGTGCTCCGGCATTTCCGACAGCAACGCCAACCGGGCACGCACATCTTCGCCGCGCTTGGTATCATGGGTAGCGGTTGCCAGCAAGGTTTGGGGATGGTCGGCCTGGATCAGATTGCAGGCCTGATGGAACTCAACGATTGAAACATCCGGTTTCGAAGGGTTTCCTCCTACCTCGTTCAGGCTTACCAGGCAGTGAAAGCGATAAAAGGTTGTGTCTTCCACTCCCTTGGCCATCGCAGGCCCGGTCAGCTGCTGAAAGCGCATGGCCAATTCCCCTTCCAGCCTGCCTTTGCAGCGCAGCAGCAGCAAATCTTCCAGAAACTGAAAGAGCTGTGGATCGAGTTCCGTTCTGCGTTCCTTAGCTAAGGCTATGGCCTCGGACACATACTGGATATCTGTCTCAGTAACGCGTTCTGTTGCCGCCCTGACATAAGTTCGATAAACGGGAAAGCTGGCTGCCGTCTCAAGCAATGCCAGATAGAGTTCATAGCGGGTATAGTCACGATGGCAACGATGCTGCTCGCAGATGTCCACAAACAATGATGCGAGGCGGTTCAATTCACTGCCCAGCAGTTCCTTGAGTACCTGGCGCTTGCTTTCGTAAACCAGTCTGGTGAAGTCGACCACTTCTCCGGTAAACGCCTCCAGCAATGATAGAAGTGATGGCATGCCGGCTGGGTCGATAAAAAGCCCTCCGGCAAGATTGAGAAAATCATAACCGGTGGTACCGGCAATCGGCCAGTCCGTTGGCAGCCGCTCATGATGCTCCAGGATTTTTTCTGCCACTATCCAGGTATCCGGGCACGCCTGACACAATCTGGCGAAATATTGTGCAGGATCACGCATCCCATCCGCATGGTCGATACGCAGTCCATGCACCGAGCCTTCCCGCACCCATGCCAGCGGCAATTGATGCGTTGCATGAAATACTTCCTCCTCCTCTACCCGCAGACCAGCAAGATTATTGATATCAAAGAACCGCCGGTATCCCAGATCCCGCCCGGCAGTACGCCATAAGGCCAGCCGGTAGTTTTGCCGATCGATAAGGTCATCCAATGCGTCAGGATCAGCATTCAGGCGGGTCACCACAGCATCGATTGCGATGACGGTGTCAGGTTCGTCATGACTCAGACGGGTCAGCAAATGCTGGATAACATCCTTGTCACGGTGACGAAGCTCGACCAGCCGGCGGTCTGTGACTGTCGGGCGGGGCAATCGCATGCATGACTCGGCCAGAAAGCCCAACAGCTCCGAGTGCGCATCACACGCTGCTTCAGCCAGTAATTTTCCCAGACTGGAGGGATCAAGCGGGAAACTCTGCTCGCCATAATGCAGTGTGAAGTCACCGCCCGCATGTTTCAGCTGCAGCTCGCAGGACTCCAGCACGCGTCCATAATGGTCTGCCAATACCGGCAATAGCACTTTGTTCGGCCATCGTTCCTCGGAAGCGTCCCAATCAACGTCGAAATATATGGCAAAACGGCTGGAAGGACCATTCTCGAGCACATCCCACCACCAGGGATTCTGGTCCCCGATGATGGCCATATGATTGGGGACAATATCCAGCATCTGTCCTAGATTCGCTTGTTGCATGGCAGCACACAGACGCTTGCGCGCACGCTCGCCACCCAGCGCTTTATTGACTCGGGTCGGATCGACTACATCATACCCATGGCTGCTGCCACTGGCGGCTTGCAGATAGGGCGAAGTGTAAACATGGCTCACGCCCAGGCAGGCCAGATAGGGAACGACACCAGCTGCGTCATCGAGGCCGAATTCCGGGCATAACTGCAGGCGGTAGGTTGCAATTGGCTCAAGTTGCATAGCGCAGCACCATCAGGCTGCGAGCTTCGACCTGCAGCTCGCTGTCCGCCGCAAAAATCTTCTCTTCATTTGACCACCCATGCGCGGTATCGAATTCCAGAAGCCACTGCGCCCCCCATTCCGGACCGGGAAGTTTGAAATTCAGCGGCTCATAATGGGCGTTAAAAATCAGGTAAAAGCGGTCATCAATGATCTGCTCACCGCATAAACCGGTGCCGGAAAGTGCCTCACCATTCAGGAATACCGCGAATGATTTGGCGTAATCTTCTCCCCAATGCGACTCCTCTATTTCCTCTCCAGTGTGCGCAAACCAGGCGATATCCAAAATTTCCTCGCCATGGATCGGCCGTCCCTGGAACCAACGACGGCGATGAAAAACCGGATGTTTGCGGTAAAAATTACTGAGGCGTTGCGTAAATACGAGCAACTCATGATCGACATGCTTCCAATCGAACCAGGAAACTTCATTGTCCTGGCAGTAGGCATTATTGTTGCCAGACTGGCTACGCCCGATCTCATCTCCTCCCAGCAACATGGGAACCCCTTGCGAGAGGAACAAGGTGGCAAGGAGATTACGTTGTTGACGTTGGCGTAGTTGATTGATTTCGGGGTCGTCAGTCAGTCCCTCCGCACCGCAATTCCATGATCGATTGTCGTCTGTGCCATCGCGGTTGTCCTCGCCATTGGCCGCGTTGTGTTTGTCGTTATAGGAGACCAGGTCATGCAGGGTAAATCCGTCATGAGCGGTAATGAAATTGATGCTGGCGTAGGGACGCCGTCCGTTGCTCTCGTACAGATCTGAACTACCAGTCAAACGCCGTGCAAACTCGGCAAGCGTACGGTCCTGTCCTCGCCAGTAGTCGCGCACACAATCGCGGAACTTACCGTTCCACTCCGACCACAACGGGGGAAAATTGCCCACCTGATAACCGCCTTCCCCGAGATCCCAAGGCTCAGCGATAAGTTTGACCTGGCTGATCACCGGATCCTGCTGCACGAGATCGAAAAAGGCCGACAACCGGTCCACCTCATGCAATTCGCGCGCCAGTGTCGCCGCCAGATCGAAGCGGAAGCCATCCACATGCATTTCCAATACCCAATAACGCAAGCTGTCCATGATGAGTTGCAGCACATGCGGATGGCGCATGTTCAGGCTGTTGCCGGTGCCTGTATAGTCCATGTAGTGGCGCGGATCATCAGGCATGAGCCGGTAGTAGGCAGCATTGTCGATCCCTTTGAAAACAAGCATCGGTCCGAGATGGTTGCCTTCCGAAGTGTGGTTGTAGACCACATCCAGGATCACCTCGATACCCGCCGCATGCAATGCCTTGACCATTTGCTTGAATTCGGCAATCTGCTGACCGGATTCGTCTACAGCAGCATACTCGTTATGTGGAGCGAAATAACCGATGGTACTGTAGCCCCAGTAGTTGCGCAGATTCTTTTCTACCAGATGGGCATAATGTATGAATTGATGCACCGGCATCAGTTCGACTGCAGTAATTCCAAGCGCCTTAAGGTATTTGATCGCCGCCGGATGTGCAAGACCTGCATAAGTGCCGCGCAGCGAATCCGGAATTCCGGGGTGTCGCTTGGTGAAACCCTTGACATGCAATTCATAGATAATGGACTCGTGCCAGGGGGTGTCGGGATGCTGATCGTCTCCCCAGTCAAAGCGGGGATCGATGACCACCGAACGCGGCACAAAGGGTGCACTATCGCGTTCATCACGGATGTCTGGTTCATCGATACGGCAGGGATAGACGGCCTCATCCCATTGCACCTGTCCATCGATAGCCTTGGCATAGGGATCGAGCAGCAGTTTGGCCGGATTGCAGAGTTGCCCCCGGTCCGGTGCCCAGGGCCCATGCACACGGTAGCCATAGCGTTGTCCGGGTTTGACATCCGGCAAGTAACCATGCCAGCAGTAGGCGGTCGTCTCTGGCAGATCGACACGGGTCTCTCGACCCTGTTCATCAAACAGACACAACTCGACCCGCTCTGCCACTTCCGAGAACAACGAGAAACTCGTGCCTTGACCATCGAAGCTCGCGCCGAGCGGATACGGCTTACACAACCAGACGTTTACGTCAGTCATAGGCACCCTCCTGATTTTTGCCAGACACTTGTATCTTGGCTAGTGTCTGGATCCAGCCGAAATTTCCGTTGCGTCAAATCGGCGCACCTGCCTAGGAGGCTGCCCGAGAATAGACTGATCTACTGCGGACGAGCCTGGCTGGCCGGATTTTCCGACCCTTTTCGTTAAATAGAACCACTATTCGCCTCAAATGATCTAAAAATCCCGCTCAGCCAGCTTCGCCCTCGCTACGATCGCTATTCTCGGACAGTCTCCTAGTGCGGGCGCGTCTCCAGGATAAGCTCAACTCGTCGATTGGTTGCACGACCCTCTGGCGTGCCATTGAGTGCGATTGGACGAGTATCGGCATAGCCCGTGGCACGCAGACGTCTCGATGCAACGCCGCTGCGCTCGAGATGGCGAACGACGCTGGTCGCCCGACCAGTCGACAATTCCCAGTTGGACGGAAAACGCGCAGTCTGGATGGGCACATTGTCGGTATGACCCTCCACCGAAATTTTATGCTCGGTCGCATTCAAAACCTTGGTCAATCGGTCGAGTAAGGCGATCCCTGGAACAGTGAGCATGGACTGGCCGGATGGAAACAATATCTCGTTACTGATCCGGAAACTGATCGTGCCTTCCTGTATCAATATCTCGACATCATCCCCGAGTGTATCGAGCGGCAGGCCAGCCAAGGGATTTTCCTCTGCGGCGTGCTCAACAGTCACTGCATTGGCCGCCTTCTGCGCAGCATGGGAATACGGTGTATCTGGCCGGTCCGCAAAGACATGCTGCGCTGCAGCATGTGGCTCAAGGATACGGTCGGAGAAGGCCAACAGCACCACCAGCATGACCAGCAGCAACGTCATGACATCCAAATATACGATCAACCAGCTGTCTTCATCCGTATCGGCCGGTGGATCGAAATTCCAGTGCGCATAACGCCCCCCTTCTTTACCGGCATGAACACTATCGTCATCAGCCACGATGCTTGCCTGCTCCGCCTGCATCATCGGAAGGCACGCCGGCAGGCATGGCAGGCAATTGCGCCTCGTCGATTTCATCTTCATAGTGCGCCATGAACGACCCCAGCGTCTCGCGCATCAGCGCCGGGCTGCGTTTCTCGCACATCATTGAGATCCCCTGCAGCACCATGTTCATCAACACGATGCGCTGCTCGGTACGGCGCTCAAGCTTGACCGCAACCGGTTTGAATACGAGATTGGCCAGCAGAATGCCGTAGAAAGTGGTCATCAAGGCAATTGCCATATGCCGCCCGATAATCTCCAGATTTCCAAGCTCGAGGATGAACATCAGGTTGATCAATCCGACCAGGGTGCCAATCATACCGAAAGCCGGCGCAAAGCTGGCCATCACACGAAACAGCTTGGCTTCTGCATGCTCGCGCGCGCGCAACCGGGAAATACGCCAACGCAGCAAGTCGAGGATTTCCTGTTCAGGCGTGAGATCGATCACTAATTGCACGCCGGTACGCAGAAACGGGTTTCTCACCCGCGCCAACTCCTCTTCCACCGCACGCACATCGTTTTGCATCCATAGCCGCGAAATCCGGATCAATTCTTCCATGTCGCGCTGGATGTATAACCGCTCGTTGCGCAGAACGGTCATGAGCAGCCCGAATACTCGAACCACCTCGCGCAATGGATAACTGATAAAGGTCGCCGCAAGCGTTCCTCCCAGCACAATCGCGAGCCCTGGCAGGTTGATAAATACTGCGGGATCCTCCGCAGCGAATACCAGCAGCACCGCCAGCATTGCAACGCCGCCAATCATGCCAATCAGGGTAGAGGGGTTCATTGGCTCCAGGATATTGATATTTGATTGTCTGTAACATACCGAGAATCCTGGTGGGTGTCAAACGCACTCATGAACGACCCGACAATCTGCGCAACCAGACGCTGCGCACGCCATTTATGGGATGCCAGCCATAATTGCTACGTGCCAGCACGTATTTTTTTATAACGCCACTTCCAGTAGATTAGAGCCGCAGGACATTTAGATAAGCACCCAGCTTTCTTCTGATGACAATAACAACTGATGACGTTGTCACTCTGAAAGCTGTGATGAGGATCTTTTGTCCTGCCATCCAGAAACAGCAATAAATCCTATACCAAATGAGGAGAAGATCATGCAGCGTATAATATTATCGTTTGTGCTAGCGTTTTTCTGCGGCAGTGTAGCGGCTGAATGGACGCTTCTGGCGTCCGACACCGTCCGAACTGAAGCGCCAGGCACCGTTGCCGGGCGCGGGACAAAAGTCTTCATTGATAAAAACAGCATCACGAAGGAAGGGACCAGAGCGACGATGTACACTCTAACCGATTATGAAAGCCCACTGATGGTAGGTGGCAAAAGACAATTGTCGACCAAGTCATTGGATGAATACGACTGCGAAAACAAAAAGTACCGGACGCTGGCTTATTACTGGTATTCGCGTCACCAGGCAAAAGGGGATTTGATCTACGACGATACGGCACCGGGAAGAATGCAACCCATTCTCGATGGCTCAACGATTGAAGACGCATGGAAAATTGCCTGTGGCAAGTAACTTCCCTATTCACCGATGCGCCCGACTCGTTCAGGAACAAAATCGCAAGATTGGCTCCATCTCAGTCCATCCTCTGATGGCGATGGAGCCAAGCAGAATTCATCCATTCCAGTATATTTCCAGGCCTCACTGTTTCTTTGGCAGATACAGGTCGGTAATCGTGCCTTCTGCCAGTTCCGCAGCGAAGAGGAGGGTTTCCGACAGTGTCGGATGCGGATGGATGGAGAGCGCAATATCCTGCATATCCGCTCCCATTTCCAGCGCCAGCACTGCCTCTGAGATCAACTCTCCCGCATGGGATCCAACCATGCCCGCGCCGAGAATCCGGCGGGAAGTTTTATCGAACAAAAACTTGGTCATTCCCTCGTCTCGCGCCATGGCGATGGCGCGGCCACTTGCCGCCCATGGAAATACTGCCTTTTCATAAGTGATGCCTTGTTTTTTGGCTTCCGTCTCGGTCAACCCCATCCAGGCAATCTCCGGATCGGTATAGGCGACCGATGGAATCGCCTGCGCATCGAACACCACCTTATGACCGGCTATGACTTCGGCCGCGATCTTGCCCTCATGCGAGGCCTTGTGAGCGAGCATCGGCTCTCCTGCAATATCACCAATGGCAAAGATATGTTCGACATTGGTGCGCATTTGCGCATCGACCGGAATGAATCCACGTGCACTCACTTCAATACCGGCAGACTCGGCCTCGATCAGTTTTCCATTGGGATAGCGGCCCACTGCCACCAGCACGCGATCATACCATTGCGGCTCAGGCGCTTTTTCACCCTCAAAAAAGACCTTCAGACCTTTTTTACCGGCCTCGATGCGGCTCGCGCTGGTATTGAGCCAAATAGCTTCATAATCAGCCTGCAATCTCTTGAACAGCGGCTTGATTAAATCGGCGTCCACACCAGGAATCAGCTGCCCCGCGCGTTCGACCACACTGACTTGTGTGCCCAATGCATGATAGACGGTTGCCATTTCCAGGCCGATAATGCCGCCCCCCAGGATGAGCATGCGCTTGGGAATCTCCGCCAACGCCAGCGCGCCAGTCGAATCCATGATCCGTTCGTCATCCGGAAATCCCGGGATGCGTGCTGCACTGGAACCTGCTGCAATCACACAATGCTCAAAAGAAACGGTTTGGCGTCCGTCCGGGGTAGCGACCTCGATCAAATGGGGGCCAATAAATTTCCCAGCCCCCTGCATGACAGTCACTTTCCGTTGCTTGGCGAGCCCTGTCAGGCCCTTGGTCAACTTGCCCACCACCGAATCTTTCCAGGCACGCAGTTTGTCAAGATCGATCTTTGGTTTGCCAAAATCAATCCCGTATTGACGCGCTTCATCTGCATCTGTCAGTAGCTTGGCTGCATGCAGCAGCGCTTTCGATGGAATGCAGCCGACATTCAGACAAACGCCACCCAGGGCGGGGTAGCGTTCAATCAGGATCACTTCCTTAGCCAAATCAGCTGCCCGGAATGCAGCCGTATAACCACCCGGCCCAGCACCCAGCACAACAACTTCAGCATGGACATCGGCCTGGCCTTCCCGGCTGACGGCAGCAGCTGATTGGTCGGGCGCCTGCTCCCCTGGCTCGACTGTTTGCTGATTGGAAGACACGTCACTGGACACAGATTCCGGCCTATGATCCTGCTTGCTTGCTTTGGATGCTTCCAGAGTAACGATCAGCGAACCTTGTGATATTTTGTCACCGACTTTGACATGCACCTGCTTCACCACGCCAGGCTCGGGAGCCGGTACTTCCATCGTGGCTTTATCGGTTTCAAGCACCATTAACGGGGCTTCCTGCGCCACTTCATCCCCGGGCTTCACTAAAATTTCGACGATCGGTACATCCTTAAAATCACCGATATCGGGTAATGCTACTTTAACGAGTTGTGTCATGCCTTCATTCTCTAATGTGTCCATCGCCCAATACGATAAACTTCTGACTCGTCAGCCCTTCCAGTCCGACCGGTCCGCGCGCATGCAACTTATCGGTGGAAATGCCGATTTCCGCGCCCAAACCATATTCGAATCCGTCAGCAAAACGTGTGGAAGCATTCACCATCACCGAACTGGAATCGACTTCACGCAGAAATTGCCGTGCACGCGCATAATCCTCGGTCACAATGGTATCCGTATGTTGCGAGCCGTAAGTGGCAATGTGCGTAATCGCCTGATCGATATCGGCCACGATGCGCACGCTGAGAATCGGCGCCAGATATTCTGTCTGCCAGTCCTCTTCCGTGGCCGGTTGCATTTCAGGCACCAGCGCGCAGGCCGCAGCATCTCCGCGCAACTCGACTGCTTTCTCCAGCAAGATCTTGCTCACCGCTGGCAGAAATTGCTGTGCAATGCCCGCGTGCACCAACAAAGTTTCCATCGTGTTGCAAGTACCGTAGCGTTGTGTCTTGGCGTTATCAGCGATGCTTATGGCTTTTTCCAGATTGGCACGCACGTCGATATAAACATGACAAACACCATCCAGATGCTTGATGACGGGTACACGTGCCTCGCTTGCAATGCGCTCGATCAACCCCTTGCCGCCACGAGGAACAATGACATCAACATATTTCTGCATGACGATCAACTCACCGACTGCGGCACGATCAGCGGTATCCACGACCTGCACGGTATTTTCCGGCAACCCGGCCACTCTGAGCCCTTCCTGAACGCAAGCGGCAATGGCCTGATTACTCTGCATCGCTTCCGATCCGCCGCGCAAAATTGCGGCATTGCCGGCTTTCAGGCATAGGCCGGCCGCATCGGCCGTCACATTCGGGCGTGCTTCGTAGATAATGCCAATCACGCCCAGCGGCACCCGCATTCTGCCCACCTGAATACCCGAGGGACGGTAATTCAGATCGGTAACCGCCCCCACCGGGTCAGGCAAGGCAGCTATCTGTTCCAGACCGGCAGCCATGCTTGCAACACCTTTGGAAGTCAGTGTCAACCGATCAACCATGGCGGACTCCAGACCTTTGGTTTTGGCAAGTGCGACATCATTGGCATTGGCTGCCAGCAAAACTTGCTCGTCACGGCGGATCGCCTCGGCCATGGCCAGGAGCGCCTGATTCTTGGTTGCAGCGCTTGCTTTGGCGATCACTCGCGAAGCTTCGCGAGCCGCTCGCCCCAAAGTCTGCATAATGGAATGAATGTTTGTGTTGTCCATGTAGAGCGATTTTCAGTTATTTAATGGCAAGAGGTCACTGCGCGTTATTCTACAATGACATCCGCCCTCTCCACGACTTTTTCCCTGAAATGCCAGAAAAATGGGTCGGCCGCGACAAAACGGTTAAACTTTCGTAGAATGAATCCATTCAGCTGGCAAAACGAGTTTATTCGGCCTGCTGGGGCCGCCTTCGAGACAGGTCGTGAACTGCGACTGCGAGCACAATCCTTCACGCGAGGAAACCCATGCAAAAACATGGCGACACACCGTTGAAAGATCATCTGTTGCATACGCTGCACATGATTCAGCAGCGCGAACGATGCATCACTGACGAGTCTATCCACCGGATAGCAGCGCAGTACAGCCTGCCCGTCAGCCAGGTCAGGGCTGTCGTCGCTTTCTACGCCTTTTTTCAAACCGAGCCTTGCGGGGATTATCATTTGTTTTTCAGTAACTGCCCGGCTTGTGGATACGAACAAGCCGGGCAGAATTTACTGCAAATGCTTGCCCACAAGCTCAATGTTCAGATTGGGCAAACGCGCCCCGACGGCAGAATCAGTCTGCACGAAACTTCCTGCATCGGCATGTGTGATCATGGCGCATCGTTGCTCGTCAATGGACAACCGCTGACGGGATTGGAAAGTGCCTCAATCGAGCGCCTTGCCAACCAGATCGAAACTGCCGCACCGCTTCACAACTGGCCGCAGGACTGGATGCATACCGACAGCGCAGTGCACAAGACAAACCTGTTGTTGGAGGATAGCTTTGTACCCGGTGCAGGATTACGCACCACCTTGGCACGGGGCACAGACGCCGCATTGGAGATTATTACCCACTCCGGATTACGTGGCCGCGGTGGCGCCGGTTTCGCAACCGGCCGCAAGTGGCGTCTGTGCAAGGCAGCGGCCGGCGATGCCCGCTATGTGGTCTGCAATGCAGATGAAGGGGAACCGGGCACATTCAAGGACCGTTGGCTGTTGCAACAACAGGCGGAAAGAGTGCTAGAGGGCATGGCCATATGCGCTTTCATTATCGGTGCGCGCCAAGGCTTCCTTTATTTGCGCGGGGAGTACCGCTACTTGCTCCCTCATTTGCAGACCACCCTGGCGCAACAGCGCCGCCAGGGGCTGCTGGGAAAGAATATCGGGGGTGAACCAGGATTCGAGTTTGACGTCGACATCGTGATTGGAGCAGGCGCATATATCTGCGGAGAAGAATCCGCCTTAATCGAATCGCTCGAAGGCAAACCCGGCATACCGCGCAACCGTCCGCCATTTCCTGTCACGCAGGGTTACCTCGGCCAGCCGACTGTGGTAAACAATGTCGAAACGTTTTGGGCCGCTGCCAGCATCATTGTCAATGGAGCCGATTGGTTCAAATCTGTGGGCACGCCCGAATCAAGCGGCAGCAAATTGCTCAGCATCAGCGGCGACTGCACCGCGCCTGGCATCTATGAGTATCCGTTCGGCATCACCGTTCATCAAATCCTGCGAGAATGCGGTGCCATGAACACGCAAGCCGTGCAGATAGGAGGCCCAGCTGGCACACTGATCGGCCGGGCCGATTTTCAACGCAAGATTGGCTTTGAAGATCTATCAACTGGCGGTTCATTCATGGTGTTTGGCGAAACACGCGACATGATGACAGTAGTTCAAAATTTCACCAAATTTTTCGCGCATGAGAGTTGCGGCTTTTGCACACCCTGTCGGGTGGGCACGACCCTGCTCAAACATAATCTGGAAAAAATTGCCACCGGTCATGGCACCCACCTGGATATCCAGACTCTCAGGGAAACCAGCAATCTGGTCCAACGTTATGCTCATTGCGGATTGGGTCATACCGCAGCCAATCCTATCTTGAACAGTTTGCAATCTTTTCCGGAAATTTTTGGACAACGCTTGGCCGCACGCTCTTTCACGCCGAATTTTGATTTGGATGCAGCGCTCAGCGAGGCGCGGCGCTTGACACGGCGCGACGACAGCAAGGCACACCTGGACTCAGGATATTGATCCGGAGAATTCAGCATTGGATAAATCGCCTCATCAACCAGACCAGAACCATGCCAACCGATCAGCAATCATTCACGCTGGATAACTGCAAGATCCCGTTCAGCCCGGGGCAGACCATCATGGATGCCGCATTGGCTGCAAAAACATACATTCCCCATTTGTGCCATTTCCCGGGAATCTCGCCACAAGGCAACTGCAAGCTTTGCACAGTCAAGATTGGCACCCGCCAGGTGGCCGCCTGCACGACCCTGGCCGAACCAGATATCGTTGTCGAAAGTGAAATCCAGGAATTGACAGATGCCCGCAGAGCACTCACACAAATGCTCTTCATCGAAGGCAATCATATCTGCCCCTCTTGTGAAAAAACCGGTAACTGCAGCTTGCAAGCCATGGCCTATCACCTGGGCATGGAAGACAATCATTTTCCGCAATTTTTCCCGCAACGCGAGGTGGATGCCTCTCATCCACAAATCTGGCTCGATCGTGACCGCTGCATCCTGTGCAGTTTATGTGTGCGCGCGAGCCAGGAAGCCGACGGCAAGCATGTGTTCGCGATTGCCGGGCGCGGGCTCGATGCGCAGCTCATCGTCAATTCATCATCAGGCAAGCTGGCTGAGAGCGATCTCGCCCCGGAAGACCTGGCTGCACGCATATGCCCGGTTGGCGCGATTCTGATCAAAGAAGTGGGCTATCAGACCCCGATCGGCCAACGTATTTTCGATCAGCACAAGATCGATGAAATTGGCCTGGAACAGGTTATCCTGGCGCACAACACTACGGCTACTCGCGATGAATAATTCAAAACTTAAGCTTGCCACAACTTCCCTGGCCGGCTGTTTCGGTTGCCATATGTCTTTTCTAGACATGGATGAGCGCCTGGAAGCTTTGCTCGAGCATGCCAGTTTCGACCGCTCTCCGCTTACGGACATCAAGACCATTGGCAACTGTGATATCGGCCTGATCGAAGGCGGCGTATGTAACGCAGAGAATGCCGAGGTCTTAAGGCAATTTCGTGCCAATTGCCGCATTCTGGTCGCAGTGGGTGCCTGCGCGATCAATGGCGGCGTGCCCGCAATGCGCAATCAATATAGCCTCCAGGAGTGCCTGGAAGAGGTGTATCTGCATGGCACCGGAATCGTCAACCCACGCATCCCGGATGATATAGAGTTGCCCTTGTTACTGGACAAGGTCTATCCAGTCGGCGAGATCGTAAAAATCGATTATTATCTGCCTGGTTGCCCGCCCTCGGCAGATACCTTCCTTCATTTCTTTGAGGCACTGCTCCAAGGCAAAACGCCCGAATTACCCAGAGAAACCCTCCATTATGACTGAAGACAGCGCAACACCAAACGGCGCGCAACGCCCCCCCACGCCGTCAGGCACGCGGCGCATCGTCATCGATCCCGTCACGCGCGTCGAGGGACATGGCAAAATAACGCTGCTCATGGACGAAGCCGGTCATATCTACGAAGCACGCTTTCATATCGTCGAGTTTCGCGGGTTTGAAAAATTCATTCAGGGCCGACCCTACTGGGAAGTTCCCTTTATCGTACAACGTTTATGCGGCATCTGCCCGATCAGTCATCAGCTTGCCGCAGCCAAGGCAGTCGACCAGCTAGTCGGTGTCGATGAACTGACACCAACCGCGCTGAAACTTAGACGTCTGTTGCATTTTGGGCAGATCCTGCAATCTCACGCACTCCATTTCTTTCACCTTTCTTCCCCCGATTTATTATTTGGCTTTGGCAGCCATCCCGAACGGCGGAATATCGTTGGCGTATTGGCAGATTACCCGGACATCGGGATGAAGGGCATCAGGTTGCGCAAATTTGGCCAGCAAATCATCCAGGCGATTACGGGCAAGCGTATTCATGGCGCAGCCACGATGGCTGGCGGCATGAACAAACCGCTCTTTCCTGCAGAACGCGATGGATTACTCGCTGAAATTGAACCTATCGTTACCTGGTGCCAGGAAGCTGTCACACTCAATCAGCAGATTCATATGACGCACCCTGCGCATCGCCAGTTTGCCACGCTCCACACCCCTTTTCTGGGCCTGACAGGCAGACATGGAGAACTGGAGTTTTACCATGGCGGCTTACGTGCAAGCCGATCCTCTGGCGAACGCATCTTCGACCATTTCGACTACTGCGATTACCGGGAAATTTTGCAGGAAGAAGTGCGGCGCTGGAGTTACATGAAATTCCCATTTCTGAGTCGCTTGGGTAAAGATCATGGCTGGTACCGGGTCGGTCCGCTGGCCCGTATCAATCAATGCGCATCCATCACCACTCCGCTCGCGGAATCAGCAAGACAAGCTTTCAAAGCGATCGAAGCAGGAAAATTCGTACACGATACGCTGGCCTATCACTGGACACGCATGATCGAAATGTTGCATTGCGCCGAATCGATACAAGCGTTACTGCAGGACGAGGAGATTACCGGCTGCGACCTGCTCGCCGAGCATGGAGCCAAACAACTCGAAGGGATAGGCGTCATCGAAGCACCGCGTGGCACCCTTTTTCATCACTACCAGATCGATACACAAGGACTCATCACCCAGGCCAACCTGATCGTTTCCACCACCAGCAACAATCAGGCGATGAATGAATCCGTTCGGGTGGTCGCCGATACTTATCTGGAAGGCAAAACCATCACCGAGGCCTTGCTCAATCACCTCGAAGTCGCTGTACGCGCTTATGATCCCTGCCTTTCCTGTGCCACCCACGCATTAGGGAAGATGCCGCTGCAGGTGGAGTTAATTGACCACCAGGGTAACCTGGTCGACCATATGACCAAGCAAAATGGCCGGATGGTCGCTCAGTCCTGAGATTCCTGTTTCGAATACGCTGACAACTCCCGCCATTTGCCCGCCTTGATCAATTTGTTTTTAAGACCAGGCAAAGGAAAGTCGAGTGCATACGCCCGATTGGCAAAATCGTTAGCTTTGTCGTAATCCTTCAGCTTGAAATACAGCAGCCCCAAGTTGTACAGTGCCGTGACATTATCTGGCTCAAGGTTGATTGCCACCTCCAGTTGCTCGACAGCCTCTTTGTTTCTACCCTGATGCGACAAATAACCACCATAAATCGTTCGGACTTTGGCATCGGTGGCACTGAAACGGATTGCCCGGTCAAAATAACACTCCACCGGCCACTTTAATCCATGGAAGCGGGTGGATTTATCTCTGATAGAGAGTCTGGCAAGCGAAACAAGTGCACGATGGTGATTGGGCCAGACGCGCAGCGTATAATGCAAGTCCCCCCCAAGAGAGCTGCTTTCTCCTTTGACTAAATTCTCCACATCAGAGGTAAAGTGATGCGCTTCAACTACAGTTAGCTGCTTTCCAAGATTAAACCGCTCGAGATAATCAAATGGCCCAAAACTGGTACCATACAACTCGCCACAAAAATTCTTACCTGCAGCTGTTCCCGCAGACGGAATCCCAAGCAGCATCACCAGGATATAAGCTGACAAAGACTTCATACATTCCCTCCAATTCTTCTTATCCCAAAATATCCACATTAATTATTTCTATTGGATGCAATAATCGTATCCAGCAGTCTGGCTAGCGTAAAAGCCGTGGACTCTCTTGAGTTAGATAACACCTTATCCAATGATGCAATCGGCGCCCGATTCTCCCCTAAATACATAATAAATCGCTTCAGCGCATCCATGATGGCATCGGTGGAATCCAGCCGCGCAACGATACCGCCCTCCATACTTTCAAGTTTGGCTGCTGTATCGCCGGCCGGATCTGTCAAAGCCAGAATGGGACGTTGCGCACGCAGGTATTCATACAATTTAGCGGGAATCTGATTGTTACAGTTGGCGGACTGCAGAAGCAGCAGCCCATCGACTCCAAGCATTTCTTGCAACGCTTCCCTGTAAGGAATTGGAGGCGCCAGCGAGACAATCGTTCCTATCCCATAACGATCGATCAGCGATCTGAGATACTTCTCGTGGTGCGATGCGCGCAGTATGAGATTAAGGTTATCCGAACCGATCACGCCTTGTCGCTGCAATCTGGATAAGGCCTCAAATAAATTGGTTGGATCGCGCTCAGATGGATAAATAATCCCGCTATGGAGCAGGACAATCTGTTTAGCGTCACGGACAGTCTTAACAGCTGTCGCCAAACTGGCAAAACTTGATTCATCGTAACCATTCTCTATCAACCGGAATCGCGATGCAGGAATATGCGGAAACCTGGCCTGGTAATCTTGCAACGTGCCGGGTGTCGTAAAAACAGCGGCCGAACAGTTCTTGATCACCTTATGTTCAATCCACTGATAGGAACGGTAGGTAAGTGGATTGGGAGGATAATCCGGTTGTACCATCGGATCTCTGAAATCAGCAATCCACGGCACACCCGTCAGGCGATGCAAAGTGAGCGCAATCAGGTGTGCCGTCGCGATAGGGTAAGTTGACCAAATGATATCCGGCTTGTAACGCTTGATCAGCGACAGTCCTTTAGGCACCGCACCCAGCCACCAGCTTACCCACCGATCTGGCAGCGCCAATAAACGTGGATACCGGTTCATCAATGCCAGATGCCTTGCCGTATCCAGTGCGAAGGCCCGGTAGATACGAACACGCCCGGCAATGTCCGTCAACTGACTCTCATCAGTTCGCAAATATGCTCGCGGATGAGCAGTCAAGACGATCGGCTCCCAGTCATGATCTGGCAAGTATTGCGAGAAACGCAACGTTCGCTGAATGCCGCTGCTGCCGCCCAGCGGCGGAAAGTGGTAGGCAACCATCAAAACGCGCTTCACCATGATCGTAGCCAGTCTCCTGTATATTCAGCTACCTGGTCACGCCATTGACGCTTGGAAAATGTATGATTGGCATCCTGGATATGGAAAAACTTCACTTTTTTGTCTTCTAGCGTCTTTTGCCAATCATTGGACGAATGGATCAAATCCAGAAATTCACTCGCAGTCAGATCATCACCACTCGTGATGACAAGGCTTTTTCCCTCAAAGCATTGCAGTCCTTTCAGCATACGCTCTGGCAAAGGGATGGCATGATTGGTTGCATTGGCGCCTGCCTCGATGATTGCATTACTTTGCTTACTAATGAAGAGGCTCTTAATCACTTTGTAGAGCGAACGAATGGAAGCGATTGGATCGTATTTCCCGGAAATCAGCTTTTTCCAGAACGCCAGCTGAAACAGGCGCGTTGCATAATGATGCTTGAGATATGCTTTGGCAATACCCTGCTCAGTCCTGACCCATGGATTCAAAAGCACCAGGCCGCTGACACGCCGATCCTGATGCGCATAAAAAAGCGCAGCAGAAGCTGCATCACACAAACCCCATATCACCACATCCTTCAGAAACGCGCACTCGTTGGTAAAAAAATCGATCACAGCGGATAGATCTTGCCCGACATCTTCGAATGTCCTTGTGTCTCCATCGCTGTCTCCCATTCCACGAAAATCGAAACGCATTACCGCTATCCCCTGTTCCGCCAGATAACGAGCCAGCAGCACAAACTGGCGATGGCTCCCTGCGCGATACTGCGGCCCGCCCACCGCAACCAGCACACCTCGGGCAGCAGGCTGTTGCGGCATGCTTATAACTCCATAAAGCCATGAACCCTGGCACTGGATTCGCACCGCTTTCTCCTGAAAGCTCATGAACCGGCCCCTGAAAATAACATGGTCGTGGCTGCGATCAATGCCGGACATTGACTAATTTCCTGAGTTGCCCAAAACGGCTGCCCCACAATCAGTTCAACCTTGGGCCTAAGACCAAACTGGTTCCAGGCTTCCAAGACAGATTCACTTGCTGGCGAAAGCTTGCGCCCTTCGTACGGTATGATTTCAAGCCAGTTGATAACACTGCTGTCTACGATCAACTCATGCATTCTCAAATTATCAATGGCGCTTGCCATACTGGGCGCAAGCGTGTAGCCGGCTATTTCAAGCGCCTGGCCAGACTTTAGGATTTCACGCAATGCTTGCACATTCATGCCCTGGTTCCCGTTTTTTGCCATTAATTCATTGACGAGTTTCAAGCGCAAGAATTGTGTCAAGAACGATTGCCCGGTAATCACCGGTTGCCATAGGACAAGGTTGCCAAAATCCCCTTTCGCATGCCTCGCGCAATCCAGTGCGAGCAAGGTACCCAGTCTCAGTCCCCACAAATGAATCGAATCGTAACCCTTGTCAATCAACCACTGCCCGGCAAGTGTGATATCGTTCCGCCATATTTCCCAGGCCGCATCACCGAAATCTCCCTCACTATCCCCGCAACCATACAAATCCATTTGCAGGACACCCAACCCCAGTGCCGCAAATGCCCTGCACTGCAATGCAGCCATACGCCTGGATTTATTCATCTCCTCAGCGAAAGGATGTATATAGAGAAATGCGCTGTTTTCGGCCAGCTGTCTCGCAGGTGGATGGTAAAGACAGAACCGCCTTCCCGGCGAGGCATCTAAAAAAAACGGCTCGGCTGGCAATTGTCCCATATGCGCTCTAACGTACCAGCTTCTGCTCGACAAAGCGGGTCAAACTTCCAAGCGTCTCAAAAGTCTGGGCACTAATCTCATCGTCATCGACCGAGAAATCAAAATATTCTTCCAGTGCAGTAATCACGTTGACGACTGCCATCGAGTCAAGTTCAGGGATGTTTCCAAGCAACACCGAATCTGCTGTCAGCGCTTGTTTTCTATCGCCGAGACCCAGAACATTCCCCAATATATCCTTAACTGCTTCAAGATGCTGCATAATAGCTCCATAAAAATTGTTATTCTGCCACAGCGGCATTTTAAGCCAGTTTCTAAAAAAACATAACGGACTAGCCCATGATATATGGCGGTATTTCCCGTCCCCATTCCGGCTCATCCTGCTCGGAATAACGATGAGCTTGGAAGAGGGGCACATTATCACGCACCCACTGATCCAAATATCAGACATCCGAGACAACACCGCAACTTCAAAGCGAGGCTGAATGCTCGGTGCACTAACACTAATATAAATGATCACCTTCTAGTACTGGCTGGGAGTGTAACAAGCATCCCCAAAATCCATTCTGTGGCGTTGAATCACAGGTTTGTTCAATGCTACAGTTGCCATAGACGGTTACGATATAGATTTTCACTTAAGGCGCACCATATGAATTGGTCCGAATTATACTGGCAGCGGATTACGCCGCTGCATCTGTTTTTATGGCCAGTAAGTTTATTGTTTGCTTTATTCCAGCTGATTCGCCGGGTTCTGTATCACCGAGCGGTACTGCCCTCCGTGCATTTGCCCATTCCTGTCATCGTGATCGACAGTCTCACGGCCGGAAGCGCCACAAAGGCCGACCTCGTTCTCTGGATCGTCAAATTCCTGAAAGCATTTGGTTTGCGCCCCGGCATCATTGGCCGCGGCTATCCTGACAATTATCGCCCACCGATGGCAGTAACAATCGATAGCAATGTCAATCTGACTGGCAGCAAATCCCTATTACTCGCTCTTTATATTGACGGCGCCTGCCCGGTATGGATCGGCTATGACCGGATTGCGGTAGCCAATGCGCTGCTGAAAGCTCACCCCGAATGCAATGTCATTATCTGCGATGATGGCCTACAGGATCTCCGCCTGCACCGTGACTTCGAAATCGTGGTAGTGGATACCAATACCCTGAATTTCGGAAACGGGCTGACCATGCCCGCTGGACCATTGAAGGACAACTTCGCTCGCCTGGAACACTCAGATGCGGTTGTACTGGCAGGAAATATAAGGCGCGCACCCGATTTGGGCGAACAAACCAGATTGTTCCAAATCAACCCGGCAGAAGAATATTTCGTCAACCTGGCACACCCTACGCGGATATCCCGTGCCGATGGATTTGACGGCAAGCGTATCCATGCGATAACCAGCGGTCCCGATACACAAACTTTCCTGGACAATCTGAAATTTCTGAGATTGGCGACCACCCCCCATACCTTCCCAAGCGGACATCCGTTCGTCAAGGAGAATTTTGAGCTCGATGATGCGGAAATAATCCTGATGCCGGAAGAGGATGCAGTAAAATGCCTGGATATGCATGACGAACGTATCTGGGTTCTGCAACAGGAAAATATGGTTGATCTTGGACTACGTGACGTGATATTAGAAAAATTGAGAGAAAAATTTATGGATCCAAAACTTCTGGATATTCTTGTCTGTCCTTTATGCAAAGGGCCCTTGATTTACAAAAAAGACAAACAGGAACTAATCTGCAAGCCAGATCGATTGGCCTATCCCATCAAGGATGGCATTCCCGTCATGCTGGAAGATGAAGCCAGGCAACTATCCCCTGAAGAAAAAATTGAATAAATGCTGTAACCGGAGGTACTAAGTTGAATGCGGTGGGTAAGCCCATTCCCGCCATTTGCTCAATAATGGAAAATAGATACCCAACCGGATAGGGCGATTCTCCATTTGAGACAGTATCTCCGCATAACGCTCCAACTGCGAACGATAACGCAATTGCTCCCGGTCGATAAATTCCTCGATCCCACTCCCGGTATGGGTGCCGGTTTTATAGTCGATAATCCAACGCGTGCCTGCCGCATCGACAAACGATCGATCGATGGTGTTCAGGGATGCCTCTGCCCCATTTCCCGATACAGACAATGCCCACTCACAATGCATGTCCACATGCCGGCCACTTAGAATCCATCGACCCACCGGATCGTCCACACATATCGCCTTGAGCGCCACAGCAACCTGCTGCGCTGCCGCATCGAGATATTGCGGCTCAATAGCCAATTGCCTTAGCAAGGATCGCCCGGCATATTCCAAACGGGACAGATCATGCTGCTCCAGCGCCTCGATCCCGGTCATTCCGATACGCTGGAGCAGGCGATGAACCACCAATCCCACCAGCCTGGCGGGCTCTCCGGCCCAATTGAAATCAACTGATTCAACAGCCAGATTCGTCGGCTGCCGCACAACAGGCAGCTGTATGGCAGGCGGCGTGCCGGGAGGATGCCAGTCAGCGGCCAGACAGACACGTCCATTAAAACCTGGCTGCGTTTCGGTGCATGATTGCTCCGTAGCTTGAGCCGCTGTTTCAGCATTCAGCCGCGCCTGGAAATCGGTCACGACCGCCGGCCATAATTTTGCAAGCAGCGTATCAGCCGCTGGCACGGGCATGGCTTCATCCTGTGAATCGGTCTTGGCTGATATGTGCCCAAGCAGATGTAAATGATGCTTCGCCCGCGTCACAGCCACATACAGCAGCCGGGCATCTTCCAAAGCCGCCTTGTGTTTTTCAATGGACAAGAGATAGGCCGAGATGGGATTCTTGTCACCTCCTGGCGCACTGATCGGCGCGCACAACAGATCAAGGGCACCCGATCGCGCACGGCGTTCCAGCCAGTTGAGCAATTTTTCCTGGTCACGCCTGGGCTGCCTGCCCAAGCCAGGCAGAACGACCGTATCGAATTCCAATCCCTTGGCCTTATGCAAAGTCATGATTTGCAATCCGTCATCGGCAGCAACATCCGGCAGAGCATATAATTGCGCAAGCCGCTCATCCAGTTCCTGCACATCAGGCCGGTGACCCGTCTCATCCAATTTTTCGAGCAACTGGAAATAAACCTCTGCATCCGCCAGATCGGTTTCATCCGGCACACACGCCGGTCCACCCAATTGTATCCAGGCACCCTCCACACTTCTCCTGAGCGATATTTGATCACGCGTAGCCAGCGCGCAGTCCAGAACCGGGAGCACCCGCTGCAAGCGCTGACAGCCCTCTGCACTGAGCGCTGCCAAACGTTGAGGCTCATGCAGCGAATCGACCACGATATGTCCAGCATCCTTGCCCGCAATGAAATACATATCTTGCAAGGACAACCCACAATAAGGCGCGCGCAACACCGCAAGCCAGGCAATACGATCACCCGGGTGCAATAATGCGCGTGTGAGCGCAGTCAAGTCCTGAATCACCGGCCGTTCCGCCAGGTGTTCGATCTCGACTGCCTGGAAGCGTAAGCCCGCCTGCCTGAGGCGCGGCACGATACTGGCCAGATGTGAACGAGTGCGCACAAGTATGGCAATTTTGCCATCTGGCTGCATTTTCTTCGCTTGCTGCACAATGGTGACAACCTGTTCTGCTTCGGCCACATCGTCCCTCTGCAAACAAGGGTATACCGTCACCGCCTTATCATGAGAGAGTGGATGGGAAGCTTCGGCCGAGGCATAGGAGACTGCGCCGGTGCTGACATCATCCAAGTACGGCAATATCCTGGGAAAATACTGATTGACCCAATCAACAATTCCACGTTGAGAACGGAAGTTGACCGAGAGCCGCAGAAATTTGACTGGAATCTGGCCAAAAAAACCACGATCTCGGATATCGAGAAACAAACCGACTTCCGCCTGCCGGAAACGGTAAATCGATTGCATGGGATCACCGACTAGAAACAGCGTCCGGCCATCTCCAGATTGCCAGCCGGCAGTCAGCCGGGCGAGTAATTCCGATTGGTTGAAGGAAGTGTCCTGAAATTCATCAACCAGCACATGGCGCATCCGGTAATCGAGTGCCAGCGCCAGATCCGTCGGCGCATCCGGTTCCCCTAATGCGTGAATGGCGGCCATGGTAATTTCTGCGAAATCGACTTGTCCGCGTTCCTGAAATACCAGCGTCAAATAACCTGCGGCCACTTTCAGCAATCTGAACAACGCCTGCAGGGTTTCCCACTCGTTATCGGTGTATCCCTCTGGCGGCAGCCGCCTGAGTGACAGCAGTTGCTGGCGGAACGATTCTTGGCCCTGCAATCCGGCCAGCACAGCACGCATCCGCCGCTTCATCTCCTCCAACTGTTTTTTTACTTCAATGGCGCGCACCGAAGTCGCTGCCGGAAAACCTTCATTCTTGGTCACTTGCTTGCGCCACGCCCCGGCCTGGGTGAGCAACAACGCCGCCAGTCCTTCCCAATATAGACGGTCCTTGATACGCCAGCCCGGCCATTCCTGCAAGCATTCGCAATGAACGATTTTGTTCTGGCTTGCATCAGCCGCGAGTTGGCTTGCGGCAAAGCGTGCCAAATCAACCAGTTCCATCCGGTATTCGACAGGCGCATTCTCGGCCAGCGTCCGCATCGCGGCCGTGATCTGGTCGGTCAACGCTGATTCCAGGCGTTTACGGATTGCATCGGCATTTGTGATGCCGGCCAAATGGTGCAGCCATTGATCCCGCCGCGCCAGCATATCTGCAATCAACCGCTGTAATTTGTCCAGACGGTTATCTAAATACTGAATCAAATGAGCGACGGCAGCCGACCATTCACCCTCTCCCTCCAGCGCAAGAACCGTCAGCCGGGCAGCTTCCAGATACAGCCCATCCGCATCCTCCGCAACTGCAGGCACCCCGCCTTGCTTAGAATGCACTGGCATCTGATTCACAAGCTGCGCGCACAGGGCATCTATGGTCTGAATCCGCAAGCGGGAGGGATTGCGCAACAATTGCCAATCCAGCGCCTGATCACGCATCAGGACAGATCTGGCCAGCTGCCAGGTCTGCTGTGCATAGGCATCCTCAGGCGCTGGTAAACAACTTGCATCCCGTAACGCCTGGGTAATTCTCTGCCGCATCTCGCTGGCAGCTTTGCGCGTAAAGGTAATAGCAATTATTTCCTCGGGCTCATCGACCGTGGCGAGCAGCACCAGAAAACGCTGCGTCAACAAGCCTGTTTTACCCGATCCGGCTGGCGCCTGGACGATGAAAGAACAAGACGGATCAAGCGCCTGCAGACGCGCCGCTTGGTCAGCAACCATGGCGCACATCAGACAGCTTGGCCGAGCATTCCGGCAAAAGCCTGCAGGAATGCCGGAATCTAGGAGGCTGTCCGAGAATAGCGATCGTAGCGAGGGCGAAGCTGGCTGAGTGGGATTTTTCGATCATTTGAGGCGAATAGTGGTTCTATTTAACGAAAAGGACCGGAAAATCCGGCCAGCCAGGTTCGTCCGCAGTAGATCAGTCTATTCTCGGACAGCCTCCTAGCCATTTTTCTCATTTTCCTGGATCCAAACTGAAACGTTGTAATTTGTTCTTGTATCCACATAGCCGGCGTAGATCACTGGAGTCAGCAATGTGATTTGCATCAGATCAAATTTGCCGATACGGGCTGAGTCATGCGCTGGATAAATCATAAAATCCACGGCATCACTGCGCCCAATGCTTGTTAACGCAGAAAATCAATCGATATTTGTTCAGCAGTCATCCAATATCGCATCGTTGTCAGCATCGGAAATCCACGATAAGTCATTGATCCTGCACAAAGGCTTGAGTGCACAATGGGCACATGTGATCGACTTTTGTTTCGGCGCCACCTCCGCCCTGCCAGCACAGAAATCCTGCCCGAGTTTTTCCAATGTCTGGCGCCAATTGGCCACCACCTCAGCCCAGTTCGCGCAATCACGCGTCGGTTCCAGCTGTTTGAAAGCGCTGACACCTGGCACGCAGCCCTCTTCCTGAGCGACCCCCTTGAATGCGAGATTGCCAATTCTGATTTGGGCAAATGCAATGCCTGCCAGTCCATCGGCATAAACCAGGCTGTATAGGGGCAATTGCGGTTCATCCGGACGCTCACCGAACCATTGCCCTGGCTTGACCGGGCCAGTCTTATAATCGATAAGCAGTTTATCACCGCTTGCCAGCTGATCGATGCGGTCAATTCTAAGGCGAACATTTACCCCTCCCAGGGTCAACTCGGTTTCTTTCTCCCGAGCCAGCACATGAAAAGGTGGGCGGCTTTTCTCCAGTTCAAGCCAGGCTTGCGTCAGACGGCTCAGCCGGTCTGCCTCAAGCCTCTGCAATCGCTTACTAAACGTTTGCGGGAAAGAGGGTGCAATCTCGTTGATAGCGGCATGCGCTTTGCTTGCCACCAGCTTATCCAGCTGTGCCCGTGGCGCGGTGTTCAAGGCATCCCATGCTGCCAACTCACCCCATACCATTTCCATCACCCGATGCAAAAGGTTGCCACGTACCATCGCATTCAAGCCGATCTGCGTCTTGCCCAGTGGACGGGCACCCAGCCGCAACTCGGCAAAGGCCAGGAAAGGGCATGCTGCCTGCAATTTGAATGCCCGGCTACCGCCCGCAATATTAATTTTATCAAGAGGTGGCGCTGGATCAACTTCGAATGTAACCAGGCGCCTACTCTGATGCACGATTTCCCGCCAAGCCAGCATCCGATACATCGCGTGCGTTTCGCCTGTCAGCTCTGGAACAGTCTCAATCAACGAACTGGCGCTCAACACTTCATCCCCGTTCTGCTGCGGGTAGCTAAGCATGATGGTGCCAGCGCTTTCGGTAATCCGCCCCAGCACCGCTTCAGCCACTTGCAATTCACGCTGTGCGCTCGAATGTGGCAAGCCGGCCGATCGTTGCAAAGGTAAAGGAATAAAAGGATTCGGCCGGGGGGCCGTGGGCCATGCCCCAGCATGGAGCCCCATGATCCACAAATAATCAAACTGCAACCCATTGGTTTCAAGCAGCCCGAGCACCTGCACCGGCGCTGACCTGGACTCAGGCTGAAAAACCGTGCTGACTGCCATTTGTGTCAGTCGATCAAGCGCTGTCTCCCAACTCATGGCTGGGGCCACCCAATCCAGCATTGCGAATTGACTCACCAGTGTCCACCATGCCTGCACCACCTGATACTCTCCACTGGATAATGTGTGGCCGCCTGGCCAACCCGCCACCTTCAAGTACTGTTCAAACCATTGTGCCCATCTCCCCGGACTGGCCGAGAGCGGTCGCGTCTGAATCAATCTCAGCACTGCCGTCAGGTGATGCGCCAGCAAGGGACAAGCATATGGTTGACCGGCACAGGATGCATGATCCAATAGCGTCTGCAGAGCAGTGCCCCACTCGCCCGTTTCACGCAAGCGTACATCCAGCAAGGCACGTGCACTCTGTTCCTGCTCCCAGCCTGCGATGAACGACGAACGCAGTAGCCGGCTGATCTGCGCATACTCGGTAACCGAATCAGAGAGGCCAAGCATATCGAGTGCCATGCTGACAGGCGGAAAGTGGCTAAGCGGTTTACCCAAAGACAGGTTATAGGGGCGTTCAAGCGCATGATTGCCCGGCTGCAAAGCCTGCGGCAACAGGACTTCATCGAGCGCCTGGCACACCATTTCGCGCTGCGCAGCCAGCTCTGGCACAACCAGCGCGATGCTTGCTGCCGGATGGTCTTCCAGGCACTGGCGAATCCAGCATGCGGCAAGCCGGGCCTCGCTACGGCCATCTGCACAGCCAATCTTGGTCACCCGCGCCACTTGTCCCGGCAACCGCAACCATTGAACCGGACACCTCGCCTGTACGATCACTTGCAAAAGCGATGATTGTTGCGGTGTCAGTTCATCGAAACCAAGCAGCACCAACTCATTCGGCAACTGCAGGGTGCCACATCGGAAATTTTCTTGCAGTGCTTCAGGCAATTCGGCAAAGGTCAGCCAATCATTTTCTCGGCATCTGGCTCGAAAGCCGGTTAGCACCTTCCGGAACAACTGGCTATCGGCGTTGTAATCGAAGCTTTCAGCTCCGAATGGCAGGCACCAGGCCCACATCATCTGCCAAGCATCCATGAGGCGCGCAATTACCTGATCAACAGCATGCGACGAGAAATCGGGTGCGCATTCTACGAGAGCCTCTTGCCAGATATGACGTTCCTGATGCGCGGCAAGCAAATATCCGCTAACCGAGGTTTTGCCATTAACGATCGCCTCCTGCCATAATCTCTGCAACCAAGCGTTCCACGGTAAAATATCCGGGGCAGGCCAGGCTCTCTGTCCCGACGAAATTTTTGCCTGATCAAAAATCTGGCGAAAATTGCGTGCAAGGCGCTGGTTTCCCGTCACAATCGTTGCACTATGCTCCAATCTCTGGATAATATCGGCAACGTTGCTCTGTTGAGGATTAAGTGGATGGGCAATTATGGCTGAATTCTTCATAGCAATTGAAAATCTGGCAGGCGCGTATCCACAAACTAACAGCAAATACGTAACGATGTAAAATGCTGCACTTCAATACTATAAATAGTCATTATCAGGAGAATCAATGAACAAAACAATTTGGAATGGACTGCTCGTTGCCATGGCAATATCTTGGTCAGGCCTGGTTTTTTCTGGGCAAGCCGGGGAGCAGGAATCATCCGATCAGGCTTTATCACAAACAACGTCTGCAACCGAAACGGCAGACGAAAAACAGCTGCCAAGTGGTATTGGCTGGCGGCTCGTGCGTAGCCTGGAAATGGGCAAATCCGGCAAATTTGTCCACATGGTTCTGGTCGACAAGGACAGACAAATGGACAAGACTGTCTATAGTGCAGCCATCACCAAACTCTGTTCCAAGGAACCCGAATTTTGCAGGATACGCTTCTGGATTCAGGAATATTTCATACCCGAAAAACTCACTCCCACGGCAGAACAGCTGAAGGCACAAAAAGCAGATCACCTGTTCAATCGCGCAGGAAGCATTCACAGAACATTATGGTCCTGCAGTGTCGACCATGACAGAAGCCAGTGCGTCGAATGGTAAAGCGCCATCTAGGGTTGGATACCTTTGGGAACAACTGAATTGATGTAGGTAAGCAACATCTCCTCAACAAACAGTTTAGCGTTGAGCGAATGGCGCGCCAGTTGCTGCAAGGCAATCAGGTCGCGCCATAAGAAAGCCATATCTGCCGGATCGATAGCCGCTGCCAGTCTTTTGATGGCCGCCTCTTGTGCGAGATGATAACGAATGCTTCCTGTCATACGACAGCTCATCAGATCGTAGCACCATTTTTGCAACCAGCTGACAATGCTGGACAAATCCAGTTTGTGTAATTTTTCTGCCAGCTCAATGGGATCGAGTTCTTTGGGACTGGCAACATGCCGCACGAAATCCGTATGCTGTACCCAATAATCTTCGTCATACTGTAATGCCAACAAAGGCGCATAACCTGACAGAGCAAGACGGTAATCGGGGTGCTGCACACCTTGTTGCACCAACCAATCATGCGCCAACCTGCGCTCTGGCTGTGGCATTGCAATCTGCTGGCAGCGGCTCCGGATTGTGGCAGGTATGGTCTGCGCGCGGTGCGTGACTAGAATAAACAGCACATTCGGCGGCGGTTCCTCCAATTTCTTCAGCAATGCATTGGCGGCAGCAGTATTCATCGCTTCGGCAGGGGATATCAACACCAACTTGAAACGATCCTGATGGCCACTCAGGTAGATAAAATCATCCAGGATGCGAATTTGCGCGACACCGATCTGCTGGCTTGGCTTTTTCCTGGATTTGGCATCCGTCGTCGCATCCGGCTTGCTTGCCCTGCTTTCATTACCCACCTCGTCCGCTGATAGTGACAATGCTTCTGGTTCCAGCAAACGGAAGTTGGGATGCTGTCCCTGCTCGAACCAGCGGCAACCCGTGCAATGTCCGCACGCCCTGCCTGCTTGATCGACCTGCTCGCACAACATGGCCTTGGCCAGACTGAACGCCCAGGCCAGCTTGCCAAGGCCTGGCCGCCCTTTCAACAAGAGCGCATGCGCTCTGGGAACACCTTGTCGCCTGACCTGCTGCCAGAGTGTCTGCTGCCAGGGATAGATCGCCGAGGTTCTCACTTCTCGTGCAGTGCCTGATTCAACCAGAAATGCTCCATAACGCCAGCGAGCGCGGCCCTGACCTCGTCCAGCGGCAGGCTGCCATCCAGGATCTGCATGCGCTGAGGAAATTGCCGCACGCGCTCAAGATAGCCCGTCCGGACTCGGTCAAAAAAAGCATCGGTCTCACTTTCGAAGCGATCAGCGGCCTTGACTGAATTGACCCGTTCACGGCCCAGCATTACCGGCACGTCGATATAGACGGTCAGGTCTGGATAAAAATCCTCCTGCACCCACTGTTCGAGCAGCACCAGCTTTTCCCAGGCAACGCCCCTGCCGCACCCCTGATAGGCAAAACTCGCATCGCTGAAACGATCTGAAACCACCCAGTCACCGCGCTGGATGGCGGGCAGGATGATTTTATCCAGATGCTCACGCCTGGCGGCAAACATCAACAATGCCTCGGTCTCAGCGTGCATCGTATGGCGCTGGTCCAATAGCAGTGCGCGCAATTGCTCGCCCACTGCCGTCCCACCCGGCTCGCGCGTCACGACCACCTTCACCCCCTTGCTGCACAAGTAGTCTTCCAGCCAGGCCAGATGCGTGCTCTTGCCCGCCCCATCGATGCCCTCCAGGGTAATAAATTTTCCGTTCTGCAAAATAACCGCTCAATTAGAGTTTATTGATAAAATCAGCCTGCCCCTTTGAGGACATTTTATGGAATCTGCTAGGAGGCTGTCCGAGAATAGACTGATCTACTACGGACGAACCTGCCAGGCTGGATTTTTCGATCCTTTTCGTTGAATAGAACTACTATTCGCCTCAAATGATCTAAAAATCCCGCTCAGCCAGCTTCGCCCTCGCTACGATCGCAATCCTCGGACAGCCTCCTAGCTGAAACTGGAAAACAAACATGCAAATCGACGCAGCCGGTTATCTCGAATCCGCAAATCGCATCACTTCACCTAATTGCGATGCGCGCCCAGCCGGAAGCGTGATCAGTTTGCTGGTCATTCATTACATCAGCCTGCCGCCGGACGAATTCAATGGCAATGGCGTCATTGAATTGTTCACCAATCAGCTCGATCCGCTGGCCCACCCTTATTACCAGTCACTGAAAGACCTCAAAGTTTCCAGCCATTTCTTCATTCGTCGTAATGGCGAAATCATTCAATTCGTGTCATGCGCAATGCGCGCTTGGCATGCTGGCACTTCCTGCTGGCAAGGACTGGCCCACTGTAACGATTTCTCGATCGGGATCGAACTGGAAGGAAGCGGCGATATACCGTTCACGCCGATCCAGTATACGCAACTGGCCAAGATCACTCGGACATTGCTGTCAGCCTATCCTATCGACCACATCGTTGGGCATGCCGACATCGCACCGCAGCGCAAGACCGATCCCGGTCCCTATTTTGATTGGCAAGGCTATCAGCAATTGCTGGCCCAAACACATCCTTGCCGGAAAATAGAACCCTCCGGCATCCAGTTGCAAGCCAGCGATATTCAAAATAGTTGCGCTTAATTGCAGCTGAAGCGCCAAGCAATGAGGTAGAAACAGTCACTCCACCTCGACAGGAAGCTCT
Source organism: Nitrosomonas halophila (assembly GCF_900107165.1). Lineage (GTDB taxonomy): Bacteria > Pseudomonadota > Gammaproteobacteria > Burkholderiales > Nitrosomonadaceae > Nitrosomonas > Nitrosomonas halophila. The sequence goes on along the minus strand of NZ_FNOY01000009.1, from coordinate 18,012 downwards.
GCCTCCAACCTGAGCCCGTTCAATTGCTCGATCAGCAACCGCCTTTCGCTCTCCAGCTCCTGATAGCGCGCGTAGAGTTCTTTTAAATCAACTGCATAGCGCTGTATCTGATCGTAACGTTCCTTTTGACGCTTGATCATATCTTCGTGCTTGGGGAACTCCCCCCCCTCGACCACTCCACCTTGGTGCATAATCGCCTCGTCCTCCCGCAGCACTTCATGCTGCCGCAGTTCCCGCAACATCTGGAATTGCTGAAATACTGTTTGCTGCTCTTGCTGCAAGCGCATCACGGTCGCTTCCAGTTCATGAATCTGCTTTGCTATCTCGGGCGGGGCTGCCAATGCCGAGAAAGACACCCATAATAAGCCAATAAGGATCGATTTCATGTCTCTCCCCCAATAATCAATGTAAAAACTGGGCCGGCTGAACAGTGATGACTTAAGGGCTCGTTGATAAATAACTTGAGTATGTCCAAGTTATTCATTAACGAGCCCTAAATATGGAGTGCCCGATTGGCCACGCCCAGGGCAGCTTCATGCAACACCTCCGACAGAGAGGGATGTGCATGCACAATATGCGCCAAGTCCTCACTACTGGCAGCAAATCCCATGGCAACCACAGCCTCGGCAATCATTTCCGAAACATAGGGGCCAATCATATGCACCCCCAGAATACGGTCAGTTTCAGCATCTGCCAGCACTTTTACAAATCCGGTAGTTTCTCCAAGTGCACGCGCCCGGCCATTGGCCATGAATGGAAACTGACCAGCCTTATAGGCAATGCCTTCCGCCTTGAGCGCCTGTTCGGTCTTGCCTACCCAGGCAATCTCCGGTGCGGTATAAATCACCCATGGCATGATGCCAAGATCGACCTTGGCCGCCGCATCAGGAGAGCCATCCCGCTTGGATGCAATCCATTCTGCAACCGCCACACCCTCCTCGGAAGCCTTGTGCGCCAGCATGGGGCCCCTGACGACATCGCCCACTGCATAAACATCTGGCAGATTGGTGCGGCAATATTCATCGACTGCAATATAGCCACGCTCATCGCGCTTCAATCCAGCCTCATCCGCACCCAGGCCATCGGTATTGGGTACGCGCCCCACAGCCACGATCAACTTATCCACCACCAATTTCTGGGCATGCTTCTCGTGATCGGTATATTCAATGCCAACACTGTCCTGACTGGCTTTAACCGACTGAATTTCAGCGCCGGTTTGAATGACCAATCCGGTCTCACGCGTCAGGCTCTTCAGCGCCTCCTTGGCGACCTGCTCGTCTACCGCTGGCAGGAATTCTGGTTGCGCCTCCAGCAATGTCACTTCTGCACCGAGTCTGCGCCAGACACTCCCCAGCTCCAGGCCAATGACACCGGCACCAATGATGGCAAGCCGTTGCGGTATTTCTTGCAAGGCCAATGCACCGGCGTTGTCAAAGATTTTGACATTGTCAACAGGCGCAACCGATAACTCGCGCGGCGAAGAACCTGTCGCAATGATGACATGCTTGGCTAGAATCGAAGACTCTTTGTCATCGTTATTAACCTGAATTGTCCAGGCGCTCCCGCCGTCATCATGTTTCAACAATTTACCCCGGCCATGCAACGAAGTCACCTTGTTTTTCTTGAACAGCATCGCGATGCCGCCAGTAAAGGCTCTGACAATTTTATCCTTGCGCGCAATCATGGTCGGCACATCCACTGAAAGTGCATTCAATTTGATTCCATGTTCAGCGAATTTGTGCCCAGCACGCGCATAATTCTCAGAAGACTCGAGCAATGCCTTGGAAGGGATGCACCCCACGTTGAGACAGGTACCACCCAGACTCGGCTTGCCTTGCCCGTTTTTCCAATCATCTATACACACCGTATCAAGACCCAGTTGTGCACAACGGATAGCCGCCACATAACCACCTGGACCCGCACCAATGACCGCCACATCGAATGTTTTATCCATGATCTATTGAATAAGCAAGTTAATTAAAAATAAGTTTTTGGGAAACACTGCATCGTTCCATCCATCGCGAGGCGCATCACAGCGCGCTATCCGGAATGGTTTGAATTCTGCGAGCCGTGCTCGCAATGCACCACTCTGCCTGCTACCACGTTTTTCAGGATTTCCAGCAACAGCCAACAAAATTTGCATGTTTACAAGCAGCAGTGTCTTGTTCGCCTACTCAGCGATAGCGCTGATTGCCCTTACTCCCCGGATAAACTGCTCGCGTTCATGCAGCCGGGACCAAGCATACTTGGCACGCGCCCCTCGCATGCGAGCCAGCCTTGCCACACTGGTGGCGGATAAGCCCCATGTCAGCGAAGCGAGCAGCTGGTCCGCAGCCTCGGCATCATTGCAGACCAGCACCATATCACAACCGGCTTGCAGCGCCTGCCTGGCGCGCTGCTCAATGCGACCATAGCTATGCGTCGCCTGCATGCTTAAGTCATCGCTGAAAATGCAGCCCTCAAAATAAAGCGTTTGGCGCAGAATGTCTTGCAACCATACTCGGGAAAAGCCGGCCGGGTAGGTGTCGACCCGAGGATAAATGACATGGGCGGCCATGATGCCAGGCAACCTATAACCAATCATCTGGCGAAAGGGAATCAAATCTTCCATTTCAATATCCACGTATGGACGTCGGTCGACTGCCATCTCGACATGTGTATCCGCCTGAATTGCGCCATGCCCCGGAAAATGCTTGCCTACTGCCATCATACCCGCCGCCTTCATGCCGCGCATCAGATCATGAGTCAGTTCAGCCACTGCCTGCGGCTTGCGGTGAAACGCTCGATCGCCAATCACACAACTTTGCCCATGATCCAAGTCAAGCACCGGAGCAAAGCTCAGATCGACTCCGCACGCCTTTAACTCCGAAGCCAGTACATACCCAGTTTGCCAGGCAAGCTGTCGCGCCTGGTGCGGATGCTGGTCCCAGGCAGCGCCCAGTTCACGCATAGCAGGCAGACGCGCAAAACCTTCCCGGAAGCGCTGAACCCTTCCTCCCTCCTGATCCACCGCAATCAGCAAGGGCGGGGTGCGCAGGGCATGGATCGCTGCAGTTAATTCGACTAATTGCGCGGGTGATGCATAATTGCGGGCAAAGAGAATCACTCCTCCCACCAGCGGATGCAACAATCGGGCACGGTCATTCACCGACAGTTCCATTCCCGCGACATCGAGCATGACCGGGCCCAGTGACATGCTCATTTCTCCAGAATGACGAAAGCGCTGGCCAAGGTTAATTCATCACTGATGGAAAGATGATGGCCGATGATGCCACGCTGTTCGATCCAATCGGCCAATTCAGGGAAAAACTCAAAATAAGGCTTTCCCAGCGCATCATGCAAAACGACGATATTCTCAAACACAACCGGTGCACGCAGCCCCGTGCCAGCCGCCTTGGAAAACGCCTCTTTGGCAGCGAAGCGCTTCGCCAGAAAGAGGGCAGGCTTGGTGTTTTCCGTATAATCGGACCATTCGGGCTCGGCCAACACACGCTTGGCAAACCGTTCGCCGTGACGTTCGAGAGAACGTGCAATGCGTGCCGGATCAACCAAATCGGTCCCGATACCATAGATCATGCACCGGCTTCCTGAATGAGCGTTTTCATTTCTTGCACGGCCTTGGCAAACCCGACAAACAGGGCATGCGCAACAATAGCGTGACCGATATTCAGTTCCGACACACCTGATATCATCGCGATCGGCTTGGTATTCTGATAATGCAATCCATGCCCGGCGTTCACTTGCAATCCTTGACTTAGGCCGTAAGCGACCATTGCCTGGATTTTTTCCAATTCGGCTTGCTGCTCATTAGCGTTCTGGGCATCTGCATAGCGGCCGGTGTGCAACTCGATCACCGGCGCACCGGCCTTGACTGCAGCATCGATTTGCTCGGGCAAGGCATCGATGAATAATGAAACTCGAACCCCGGCCTGTGCCAGACATGCGCATGCATGCTTGATTTGCTCGAAATGCCGGATAACATCCAACCCACCCTCGGTCGTCAATTCCTCGCGTCGCTCAGGCACCAGACACACATCATGCGGCCTGATTCGGCAGGCAAAGGCAATCATTTCATCGGTTACTGCACTTTCCAGATTCATGCGGGTTGTCAGTCGCTCACGCAAAATTTCCACATCCCGGTCCTGGATATGACGTCTATCCTCACGCAGGTGCAGGGTAATCGCATCTGCGCCTGCCTGTTCGGCGATCAACGCCGCCTCGACTGGACTGGGGTAAATAGTGCCTCGCGCTTGTCGCAATGTCGCCACGTGATCGATATTCACACCCAAAGCTATCATACTAACGTCCTCAGTTGATTACTCATTGACATCCACAAGCATTTACAAAAAAGCGACTTTACATTCCGATACGCGCATACGCGACAGAAACCACAGACCAGCCAGAAGGCATCAATCCCAATTCTCCCAAAACCGAATGAATTTGGTACCGCTTACTCATAGCCCAGGCTTTTGAGCACACTCACATCATCTGCCCAGCCGGTTTTTACTTTGACCCATACTTCCAAATAAACTTTGCCACCGAACAATGCCTCCATATCCTTGCGTGCCTGACTAGCCATGTCCTTCAGCTTTTTCCCCTGTTTACCGATGATAATCGCTTTCTGATTGGATCTTTCAACCAGGATGCAAGCATGAATGCGACGCAAGGCCCCTTCCACCACGAATTGTTCAATAATAACGCTGACAGAGTAGGGCACTTCCTCCCCTATTTGCCGGAAAACTTTCTCACGCAACAATTCAGCAGCCAGAAAACGTTCGCTTCGGTCAGTGATCTCATCCTCGGCAAAAAAAGGGGGGTTCTCAGGTAAATGACTCCGGATGGCTTCTATCAATTCGGATAATTGCTTTTCATGCAACGCACTGACAGGAACAATATCAGCAAAATCAAACAATTTTGCTACTTTCTGAATAAACGGCAGCAATTGCAGCTTTTCCTGCAACAAATCGATTTTATTGATGACTAAAATGACAGGACGATCAGAAGGCAACCTTTTGAGCACCAGCTCATCCTGCAGATCAAATCGCCCAGCCTCGATCACAAACACGATCACATCGACATCCTGCACGCTTTGCATGACGACTCGATTCATTGCCTGGTTGAGCAGGTTGCGATAACGCGTTTGAAAACCCGGAGTATCTACAAAAATAAATTGTGATTGCTCATCGGTGAGGATTCCCTGAATCCGGTGTCGGGTAGTTTGGGCCTTTCTCGATGTAATGCTGATTTTTTGTTTGATTAAATGATTCAACAAAGTGGATTTACCGACATTGGGCCGCCCCACAATGGAAATATAACCTGTTTTAAAGCTGGACACGCTCATAAGAGAAGAAACATTTTGGTTTGAACTGCTTGTCGATTGGGTCGCAATACTTGCGATATGCGCGGGCTTCTTATTAATGCATGGCAACCCGCTTAACGGCGCATGGTCGCCAATTCATAGGCCTGCCGCGCAGCCTCTTGCTCGGCACGCCGGCGGCTGGTGCCTTCTCCCGTTGTGTGAATTTTGAACTGGGCAATCTTGCATGTCACGCGGAATATTTGTGAATGGGCATCTCCACTGGTAGACAATACCGTGTATTCCGGCAATGCCATTTTGCGGCCCTGCAGGTATTCCTGTAACAGGGTTTTGGGATCCTTGCCAAGCGTTTCAGGATCGAGATTTTCTATCAGTGGTTGATACAGTTGGACGACTCTCTGCTCAACCTCATTGAATCCGCTTTCAAGATAGATCGCTCCAATCACCGCTTCCAGCGCATCCGCTAAAATCGATGGACGACGATGCCCGCCACTTTTTCGTTCGCCGTCTCCCAGCTGAATCAGATCGCCGAGATCAAGGCCGATTGCCAGTGTATATAATGCCTGCTGATTGACAAAATTGGCCCGCAGCCTAGTCAAGTCGCCTTCTGGCAGTGCTGGAAAGCTTCTGTACAGCATGATCGATACGGCACAATTCAATATGCTGTCACCTAAAAATTCGAGACGTTCATTGTTAGGTGAACCATAACTACGATGCGTCAAAGCCTCCCTAAGCAGCTCGGGCTGTCTGAAGGTATAACCGATTTTATGAAAAAGAATTTCACAACGCTGTTTTTTCAGTTCTCTTATCCCTTGGGAAAGAAATTTACGACCACTCATCGATTGCTGTCCGCATCGAAATCCATCAAAAAATAATTTTCGCTGGCATACCCGCGATAGCCAGAACCCTCAACCGCTGCCGTCATGCTCTGGCTGGCAAAGATCATTTCAATGGACAAAGGAGCGCTGTTTCATTATTGAATTTTGGTGCCAATTCGGCTTAAATCGTTAAAATTCCACCAAATCAGGAAAGCCTTGCCGATAATATGACTTTCTGGAACGAATCCCCAGTAGCGACTGTCACTGCTGCCGTCACGATTGTCTCCCAAGGTGAAATAATTGCCTTCTGGAATCGTACAAACAAAACCAGAATGGTCAAATGTACAGTGATCCCGCCTAGGAAAATTATGAACTGCAGATAACTGAATATTTGGCATCTCATGATTTATGAGGATACTGTATTCATTGCCATCCATATTTTCTCTGTATCGTTCTGTATAGATGTAGGCCAATCCGGATTCTATGTATTTATAATCCCCGTTAGGTTCAGCCTGAATGGGCACACCATTGACACTCAGCTGCTTGTTACGATAGGTAACCATATCGCCCGGCACGCCTATGACACGTTTGATGTAATCGATAGATGGATCTTCTGGGAAACGAAACACCATGACCTCGCCACGCTGAGGCTCATTAACGTCGATGATTTTAAGATTCGCCACCGGCAGCCTGATGCCGTAGGCGTACTTATTGACCAATATGAAATCGCCCACCAGTAAAGTAGGAATCATCGAGCCAGAGGGTATTTTGAAGGGTTCCACCAGAAATGACCGCAGGCAGAATACAATCAGGATGATGGGAAAGAAACTTTTAGGATACTCGATCCACCATGGCTCGTCGCTTCCTGCTGCACGCCGGTGCTTCAGAAAAAAATGATCGAGCAACCAGATGCCACCCGTAGTCACCAGCAAAATGAGCAATACCAAAGGAAAATTCATAATATTTCAATACTTGCTTAACTTTGAAAAGACATGCTGACCGATCGCATGCATCGCACTCCCAATCTTTTATTACTATTTGCTATCCACCTGTAAGATGGCAAGAAATGCCGCCTGGGGAATCTCTACATTTCCAACCCGCTTCATCCGTTTTTTGCCTGCCTTCTGCTTCTCCAGTAATTTACGCTTACGCGTGATATCCCCGCCATAACATTTTGCCAATACGTTCTTACGCAATGCTTTGACATTCTCTCTGGCAATGATATGTGCACCTATCGCCGCCTGCACCGCAATATCAAACATCTGGCGGGGAATAAGTTCACGCATTTTCTGTGCCAGCTCTCGCCCACGCGGTTGACTGCTGGCACGATGCACGATCAGGGAAAGGGCATCTACCTTTTCACCATTGATCAAGATATCAAGTTTGACTAGATCAGCCGCTCTAAATTCTTTGAATTCATAATCCAGTGAAGCGTAGCCACGGCTGACGGATTTTAATTTATCGAAAAAATCCATGACCACCTCATTGAGTGGCATTTCGTAGACAAGCATAACCTGCCGGCCCATATACTGCATATTTTTCTGGATACCGCGCTTGCCCGTGCACAATGTCATCACAGCACCGACGTATTCTTCCGGCACCAAAATAGTGATCGTAATAATCGGCTCTCGTATTTCCTCGATACCCGAGGCATCTGGCAATCTGGATGGATTTTCAATCTCCATGATGGCGCCGTCCCGCATGACAACCTGATAAACCACTGTGGGCGCAGTGGTAATAAGGTCCATGTCATATTCCCGTTCCAAGCGCTCCTGTACGATATCCAGATGCAACAGTCCAAGAAATCCGCACCGGAACCCAAAGCCAAGCGCCTGCGAAGTCTCGGGTTCAAAGTGCAGCGAAGAATCGTTCAATTGCAGTTTTTCCAGCGCTGCACGGAGCGCATCGTACTGATTGGATTCAACCGGATAAAGTCCGGCAAAGACTTGCGGCTTGATTTCTTTGAATCCCGCCAACGGTGCGCTGGCAGGGCGGTCAGCGAGTGTCACCGTGTCACCCACCTTGGCAGATTTCAAATCTTTGATACCCGAAATGATAAAACCGACTTCACCGGCGCTCAACGACTCTTGATGCACGGCTTTCGGCTGAAACACGCCCACCTGCTCACACAGGTGGGTGGTTTTACTCGCCATAAGCAGCAGCTTATTCCCCGCTTTCAGCACCCCATCCATCACTCGCACCAACATGACAACCCCTACGTAACTATCAAACCATGAATCGATAATCAACGCTTTCAGAGGTGCATGAACATCCCCCTTGGGGGGCGGAATCTGTGCCACCAGCATCTCCAGCACATCCTCGACCCCTTTGCCGGTTTTGGCGCTAATACGCAAGGCATCCCTGGCCTCAATGCCGATAATATCCTCAATTTCAGCTATTACCCGCTCAGGATCAGCTGCCGGCAAATCGATTTTGTTCAATACCGGAACGACTTCAACCCCCTGCTCGATTGCGGTATAACAATTCGCAACGGTCTGGGCTTCAACACCCTGGGAAGCATCGACAACCAGCAATGCACCTTCACAGGCAGACAACGAGCGGGAAACCTCATAAGAAAAGTCGACATGCCCCGGGGTATCGATCAAATTCAGCAAATAATGTTCGCCATTCCTTGCCTGATAGCGCAAAGCCACTGTCTGCGCCTTGATCGTAATGCCGCGCTCACGCTCCAAGTCCATGGAATCGAGTACTTGCTGGGCCATTTCGCGCTCAGACAAGCCACCACAAAGCTGGATAATTCGATCGGCCAGGGTGGACTTACCGTGATCAATATGGGCAATGATGGAAAAATTACGGATATGTTGCATCAAGATGGACACTCAGTAAGCTGGATTCAAACGGTCAAAAAGACAAAAGAGGGGATTGTATACAAATCAATCGACAGAGAGTAGGTTCAGCTTATCGTCGGTTCCTTAAATTTGTTTGATGCACTTTCATACAAGCATGCCATACCGAACAAAAGAAAAAACTATTTTCATGGAACCGATGCCAGAAAAGAACCGCCCCCTGACGATCTAGCTAGCGGCAAGATAGGCATCGAATACCGCCTGATCCAGAAAATAGTGACACAATTCCTTTTTGGCAATTGTGTCGTACAAAACAGGCACACGCTCGGTATACAAACCAACCAAATGTGCATCGCTATCGATATCGACAACATCGAATTCAAATTTATTTTCTTTCTGCAGCACACCGAGAGAAGAGATCATCTCATCGCAGAGATGACATCCCTCCCTAGCATATACAATCAGCTTTTTTTGATGGACTGGATCATTCATGAACAAGCTATCAGATGCATTTTAATTATCGATTTTCATAGTAATAAAAGTCGCCACATCACCCCTTTTTACCAGCAAGGCTATATTACGTCCTTTCTTGGTATCATCCAATAGTTTATTAAATTGCTTGATGGATTTGATATCCTGGTTATTGAATCCAAGAATGATATCGCCTCGACGTATGCCAGCCCCACCTGCAATGCCTTCATAGACTTCTTCAACCAACAGCCCATACTCTATTCCCAGCTGTTTTTTCTGACTGGCAGTGAGTTCACGCAAAGCAAGACCCAGGCGACTGCTACTCGCATCACCCGATTTACCCTGTATCTGACGGGCAGTCTCTCCATCGTCTGCAGGCATTTCACCGACCTTAACCATCAGCTTTTTGGTCGATCCATTGCGCCAGACCGAAACGGATACTTTGGAGCCCGGCTTGGTATTGCCAACGATACGGGGCAAGTCACTGGAAACAGCAATGTCCTGATCATCAAATTTCAGAATAACATCTCTAACCTTGATGCCTGCCTCGTCAGCCGGACCATTTTTCTCTACTGAGACGACCAATGCCCCACGTGCTCTATCCAGATTAAAAGACTCAGCCAGCTCCTCGGTCATTTCTTGTATCATGACACCGATTCTGCCGCGCGATACCCTGCCGTGAAGCTTGAGCTGATTCGCGACCTCGGCAGCCACATCGATCGGAATAGCAAAAGACAATCCCATGAAGCCACCTGTCCGGCTGTAAATCTGGGAATTGATGCCTACTACCTCACCCCGCATATTAAACAAAGGGCCGCCAGAGTTTCCTGGATTGATTGCCACATCGGTCTGGATGAAAGGGACATAACTTTCCTGCGCCAGCGAGCGTCCTTTTGCACTCACGATCCCAGCTGTAACCGTGCTTTCAAAACCAAACGGGGAACCGATCGCAATCACCCACTCACCGACTTTGAGTTGATCGGGATTGCCCTGCGTCACGGTAGGCAAGTCATCCGCCTCGATTTTGATGAGCGCGATATCAGTTTGGCGATCCGCACCGATCACTTGCGCGCTAAATTCACGTTTATCCGTCAATTTAACAGTAATTTCATCAGCAGACTCGACCACATGCGCATTGGTCAAAATATAACCGTCCTGACTGATGATAAAACCTGATCCCAGTGAGCGAGACTCATATTTTCTGGGTGCTGAAAAGGGTTGCATATACCTGCGGAAAAATTCGTAGAAAGGGGAATCCTCAGGTATATTGGGCATCTCTGGAAAGAACTGGCTGGCGCCAATTTGTTGCATCTGTACAGTACTGATATTCACAACAGCCTGCCCATGCTTCTCAACCAGCCCGGTAAAGTCTGGCAAGCCCTGCGCCCGCAGTTGAGCAGGCAGCAGAGACGCCAATAACAACAGGCACAGAACAAGCGTACCGAACCAACGCGTGCGTTCGTATGCAACAGCTGCAACTGAATCTGATCGCGATTTTGAATGTAATTGAGTTTGAGTATCCATGGTCAACATATATTATTAATCCCGTTTACCTCGAATGCATCAGGCAATGAGACTTAACAAGATTACAAAACAAAGAGTCAGGCATAACAAAAAAACCGGCTTGTCGCTGACATAAGCCAATCACGTTGTGCAATACCTGGATATGAATTCATATCTATCCCGCCGCATACTTGCACACAACCTATCAACGAAAATTCGATATTTCAGTATTACCGCAAACACGGGCTACCTGGAATGATACCTCTTTACTTCTTGTAAGGCGGGAAAAGTACAAATCCGATTCAACATGAATCCAGAATTTACTTGAGAGAAGCTAATTAAGCTAGTGATGGAATGGTACGACTGGCAATCTGGAAAAATGCCGGGAAAGCTACTTTCCCGGCATGACTGAATTATCCTGCTGTTCTTCAACTTGGTATATTCCCGTCTGCGGGTGATACATCATACCGCCATGGGTAAATCCTCTATAAACAAGAGGATAGCCATCGCCACCATGCACTGAAGCCGGAGGTAACATATAAATAGACCCAGGCTGGAAAGTAACCGTTTGCCTATCCGAAACCGGTGTTTTCTCGTCTGTATTCTCAGCCATATACACTTCCTGAAGCACTTGCTGCTGCTCAATCGACTGAGATATCAACCATCCCACAGCCAGTGCCATAACCGATGCCGCAACAGAAAGCCCCACCAGTTTTTGTTTATGAGACCTGTGGGGCTTAAGTAAATGCGGCACTAATAATATCGGTTCATCGGCCAGTTGTTTTCGCACTCGCTCCGAGACATCCGCACTCACAATCGGTTGGCGCAATGCATCCCCAATCATGTGATAGGCAAGCCAGTCTGAAAGTAAATCATCACCATTCTCTAGGGCGTCAATCACTTCAGCCGCACTCGCGCTATCGAGCTCTCCATCCATTAATTCCGATACTTTGCTTTTCACATTTTCACCTCTTATCACCATCTCTTGTTTTTGTCTGTGCCTAACAATGGGCGCAGCTTTTCAGCGACTGCCTCACGCGCCCGAAATATCCGAGATCGTACCGTACCAATTGGACAATCCATGATGCCGGCAATCTCTTCATAGCTAAGCCCTTCAATTTCCCTGAGAATAATTGCAGTGCGCAATTCCTCCGGTAATGCATCCAACGATTGATTAACGGTTTGAGCAACTTGTTTTCCCATTAGTTCACTCTCTGGTGTATTCATTTCACGAAGTTGATCCGCGCCTTCAAAATTCTCCGCATCCTCGTTGTCAAATCCTTCAATAGTGGTTGGTGCCTTACGCCCCTGCGACACCAAAAAATTCTTGGCAGTATTGATCCCAATACGGTACAACCATGTATAAAAAGCACTGTCGCCACGAAATGATGGCAGCGCTCGGTATGCTTTGATAAAGGTTTCCTGGGCGATATCTTCCACCTCAGCTGAATCACGGACAAATTGTGACAATAGACGAGTGAGTCTTCGCTGATATTTGATCACCAATAAATCAAAAGCGTGCTTATCCCCTCTTTGCACCCGTTCGACTAATTGCTGATCGATTTCACGATCACTCATGCCATGTACTTCCGGAAGATGGAAACATATAAATTAGTTCTGGTGAAAATGATTTAATCTCTGACACTTTTTTCAACTCTCTGATTTCAGTCCGTATTAAATTTCCGACAGATATTGTTTGCCTGATCAGGCAAAATCACCCTATTTACTTTACTCACAAGGCCCGAAATCAAGCTAACGCCAGTTTAGCCAGTTTCTCCAGCTCATTGCATACAACAAGATACTTCCAACCGCATGCAAATCGGCCAGTTATTCCAAAAAGCATGACATAAAGTCTACCATCTTGTTCAAGATCCTCGCATAAGGTAAATCATAGCACTCTCACGGCCACACCAGATTACCAACCGTTCTGACCCTCCTGATACAGCGAAAGGCCGCTCACAGAGCACCGGTCCAATTATCGTGGAAAAATCTCTAGCATTGTGTCATAAAAGCGACTTTAGCCGACCTTAATAACATCTTGGCAAATATACACACCCACCATAGCAGACATTTCCCGGTTGACATCATTGGGCGCCTTGGCCAGATAGGATAATGGTAACAGTTCTGCGGTCTACGCCCAGGGAAGTATTCTCTCTGATGCCACTAGAACAAGTGCTGCCGCCTTGAGAAAACGGCCGCTGATGCCGATCACTCGGGCGGACCCGGATTCCCATCGGGCTATTCGGAATACCGGCATCATGAATTATTGACATTCATCATGCCGCATACGACCAACCTTTCAGAGTATGTTAATGGGGCAAGTCTGGTGAATTGCACAAACCGGGCTTGACGCGCTCAACTTTCAGCAAGTGCAGGCGACGGCTATCGGCTCTCAATACAGTAAAACTGAAGTCATCAATGATGATCGACTCACCATTCTTGGGCAACCGCCCGAAGTGGTTGATGACGAGGCCGCCTATCGTATCAAAATCCTTATCGCTAAATGTCGCGCCCAAAGTCTCATTAAAACTGGTAATCTCAGCGATCGCCTTGACCCGATAATGCCCCCCCGTATCGGCAACGATATAGGCATCATCTTCATCAAAATCGTATTCATCCTCGATTTCTCCAACAATCTGCTCCAATACATCTTCAATCGTGACCAGGCCGGCAACGCCCCCATATTCATCAACCACGATAGCAATATGGTTCCGGTTACTTCGGAAATCCTTGAGGAGAATATTCAATCGTTTAGATTCTGGAATGTATACGACCGGACGAAGCATATCGCGCACGTTAAACTCTTCTTTGCCGGCATAGTAGCGCAACAAATCCTTGGCCAGCAGAATACCGATAATCCGGTCCTTGCTACCATCTGTAACCGGAAAACGTGAATGTGCCGTCTCAATCACAAATGGTATAAATTCATCGGGTTTCTCGCTGATATCAATCGTATCCATCTGTGAACGTGGCACCATGATATCGCGCACCTGCATTTCTGAGACATGCATCACACCTTCAATCATGGTCAACGCATCCGCATCGAGCAGGTCACGCTCATAAGCGGAATGGAGCAACGCGAGCAATTGTTCGCGATCTTCCGGCTTACGCGAAAGCAAGGCACTGATATGCTCAAACCAACTGATTTTGGGAGAGTTATCATTCATGAGGTATTTTTGCTTTGGATGTATAAATATTTATGACCAAGGATGAACTATGTAAAAATTCGTCGGAAGCCGTCACTACTTGCTTGTTGGGAGAGGCGCCATAACCCAGCCCGGGGTTATGGAACACTATAGGGATCTGCATAACCAAGACGGGTGATGATTTCAGTCTCGAGAGACTCCATGATAACGGCGTCCTCTTCGTCAATATGATCATAACCTTGCAAATGCAGAACGCCGTGCACGGTAAGATGTGCATAATGCGCGACCAAATTCTTATGCTGCTGCTGCGCTTCGCGGGAAACGATGGGTGCACACAGCACAATGTCGCCCGCACATGGCAGATCACCATAAATAAACGTCAATACATTGGTCGCAGATTGTTTGCCACGAAAATCGCGATTGAGTGCCTCCCCTTCGGGCAAATCCACGATACGAATGACAATCTCTGCTGATTCCATCAATGCGGCATTGACCCATCTGCGGAACAGCAACCGATCCGGCATGCCGGATCTATCTTTCACGGCATACTGCACCGCCAATCTCAATTTCAGTTTGTAATTTGCGGGCTCACAGGGTTTCTTGGTCGGTGGCATGTTTCTCGTAGGCATCCACAATACGCTGGACAAGGGGGTGGCGTACAACATCATCTGATCTGAAACGTGTAAAAGCGATTCCTCTTATCGATTTGAGCACTTGCTCTGCCTCAATCAAGCCGCTTTTCTGATGCTTGGGTAAGTCGATTTGGGTCACGTCGCCTGTAATCACTGCTTTGGAGCCAAAACCAATACGCGTCAAAAACATCTTCATCTGTTCCGGCGTTGTATTTTGCGCTTCATCAAGAATGATGAAAGATTGATTGAGGGTGCGGCCACGCATGAAAGCCAACGGAGCGATCTCGATAATGCCACGCTCGAACTGTTTGCTGGCTTTGTCAAATCCCATCAAATCATATAGCGCATCATAAAGTGGCCGCAAATAAGGATCAACTTTCTGCACCATGTCACCGGGCAGGAAACCAAGCCGCTCTCCTGCCTCCACTGCCGGTCGCACCAGGATGATCCGTCCGACAGTCTCGCGCTCCAACGCATCCACGGCGCATGCCACTGCAAGATAGGTCTTACCCGTCCCCGCCGGCCCAATGCCAAACGTAATGTCATGCGCCTGCATCTGTTGAAGATAGCGTGTCTGCCGGGGGTTACGCCCCTGGATATTGCCGCGGCGGGTAATAAGCTGCAAAGAAACAGCACCTGCATCGACAATATGATCGGTGTTGACTGTAGGGGTCGAAGGAATACTCTTGATCTCAATCAGCCCCAGTTGTATCTGCTCGACGCTCAAATGCTGGCGAGATTCGTGATAAAAATTCCTGAGCGCCTGGGCCGCCAATTTGGTTTGGCTCGCGGGGCCGCTGAGGCTAAAACGCTCGCCTCGACGGGTGATAACTACATCGAGCGCATTCTCGATCTGCTTGAGATTTTCATCTAGCGCCCCGCAAAGATTTGCCAAGCGCTGATTATCTGTGGGGGAAAATGTCAGTTCGACAGGTTTAGGCTTCAATTCTAGTATAAAACTTTATTGCACGCATTGATTCTGGCAGCGCTCACATAGAATTGCAAGCAATATATTGTATTTATTTGCTAACACTTGATGATTTCACCTCGTAGCGTATGGGCAAGCGCGGCCGTAATTTTCACGTCCACAAAATTACCCACCCAGTCAGCGCTACCGGAAAAATTAACAACGCGATTGTTATCGGTTCTCCCGCAATATTCACTGGGATTCTTTGTGGACGGACCCTCCACCAAGACACGCTGGATAGTGTTAAGCATCGCTTGACTGATTGCTTGCGCGTTAAGCTGGATCTTTTCTTGAAGTCGGTACAATCTCGTCAGCTTTGTTTGTTGAGGCGTTTCATCAGGCAAATCAGATGCTGGTGTGCCTGGGCGAGGACTGTAAATGAAACTGAATGATTCATCAAAATTCACTTCTTCGATCAGTTTCATGGTTGCAGCAAAATCGGATTCAGTCTCTCCGGGGAACCCTATAATGAAATCAGATGAAATCGAAATATCAGGCCGCACAGCACGCAACTTGCGAACAATGGATTTATACTCAATTGTAGTATAGCCACGCTTCATGGCAGCCAGGACACTGTCCGAACCGGACTGTACCGGCAAATGCACATGATTGACCACCTTGGGCAATCTTCGATAAACATCGATGAGACGAGCGGTAAATTCTCTGGGATGGGAGGTCGTAAATCGAATGCGCTCGATACCTGGGATATCGTGGATAAAATCCAGCAGCAGCGCAAAATCGGCAATGTCGCCATCGCCCATCTTGCCGCGATAAGCGTTTACATTCTGTCCGAGCAATGTAACCTCTTTGACTCCCTGCAACGCCAGCCCGGCGATCTCAGTCAACACATCTTCAAGCGGCCGTGAAACTTCTTCTCCACGCGTATAGGGCACAACACAGAAACTGCAATATTTACTACAGCCTTCCATGATGGAAACAAAAGCCGTCACACCCTCGGTGCGCGCAGGGGGCAAGTGATCAAACTTTTCTATTTCTGGAAACGAAATATCGACCTGGGGATGACCAGTATGTTTGCGAGCATCGATCAAATCAGGCAATCGATGCAGCGTTTGCGGGCCAAATACCAAATCCACAAACGGCGCACGTTTAATGATTTCTGCCCCCTCCTGACTGGCCACACAGCCTCCTACCCCAATCAATAGGTCAGGATTAGTGCGCTTAAGGTGGCGTACGCGGCCAAGATCATGAAAAACCTTTTCTTGCGCTTTCTCCCGGACGGAGCAAGTATTGAACAGAATCAAGTCAGCATCTTCAGGCGCTTCAGTCAGCTCCATCCCTTTTTCGGAAAGCAGTATCGACACCATCTTATCGGAATCGTACTCATTCATCTGACAGCCAAAAGTCCTGATATAAAGTTTACTGCTCATCATCACTCTCTAAAACGATACGCCCTGCATTGAATAACAAAGATCTTCACATTTCAAAATGCGGCGAGCTACAAGTCAGTCAAACCGGAGCCAGTCTGAGCTGATCGTGTAGCTCGCCGTTTCCTGCAATCACATTGCAGGCAAAAAGACGCAACTAAGACTTACTCGTCGTCCTCATCATCGGACTCGTCGTCGCTGGAGGACTCGGCTGTGGCGGCATCGCTGTCACCCTCATCTTCCTCATCCTCTTCGTCATCGTCATCGTCATCGTCATCAGCAACATACTCATCCTGCTTCAGTACCAACTTGCCGGCAGCGAGACTCGCATTCAGATCGGTCATCGGCGCTTCTTCATGCACCAGGTTCTGGTGGCAATCTATACAAGTGGCACCCTCGGTTTCCATTTTCTTGTGAGCCGCTTGCGCATCGTCTCCTGGAGGCGCCGGTTTTTTATGGCAGGTGCGGCAGGTGACGCTATCCCATTTCTTGAGATTCATGCGCGCATCATGCGCCATTTCCAGTCTGCGTTCGTTGAATTTCTCCAGCGTCGAGTAGTCATTGACCAGCTCCAGATAGAGTTCTCTGGCGCCATCAATGACGTGGGTCGCAACCGCCAGATGGAAATTCTCTATGCCTTGCGGAATATGACAGTCTTTACAGCCAGGGTTCACCCCCAATGCGCCATAGTGGGTAGACATCCGCAGCTCTTCCTGCGGATAGGTCATGGAATGGCAGCTGGTGCAGAATTCTTCAGTGGAGAGTGCCGCCTCGCCACCAAATACCACTGCCACCAGCAATATGCCAAGCAGCCCGCCCACCAGCAGGGTGCCTATTGATCCTTTTTGTAGTCCGGTCATACTTATTTTCCTTTCTTGTCATCTTTCTTGGCTTCTTTGGCGCTGGCCTGGAATTCGTCGTGATACTTGAATTTAGGTTCGCCTTCGTATACGCCATCAAGCTTGT
>NZ_FNOY01000036.1 GCF_900107165.1 Nitrosomonas halophila | reverse complement strand
ATTTCGAACCTTTCATGGCGCAGAAATCGCATTATATCATGCACTTGGCGCGCTACCTGAACCGGATGTCGCCCACAGATTCTGCTGACGAGCCGTAATTTTTAACAAAAGGAAACTCATAATGAAAGTTGTTTACGCAATTGCTATCGTCACGGCTGTGTTGTTTTTATCTGCATGTGGACGTCCTTCGCAAGCACTTCCCGAAACCGAGAAAGAAGCTTACGAAAAAATCGTTGCCGGTGAAAAACTGGATTGCCCGCATGGCCTGGACGGAAACGGCAAATGCTTGAAAGAAGGCGATAGTGGTATCCCTGACGGACACTAAGCCATAAACGTTTCAAAAAAACCGCCGGTTAGGCGGTTTTTTTATGTGTATTCAGCGCGCTATGCGCATGCCTGTGAACGAGGTAGCCGGGATAATTGGCATCGTGCATGGGGCAAGTTGCAAGCCTGTATAAAGCTCTGTTCAGAGTGTGGTTAATGATCGGGCCGCCACTGAGAAGCTGTTTGGGAATTCCAATCTCAGATCAGATTGCTCAACGCTGTGGCAACAGTAGCGTTATTGTTGCCGAAAAGCGTCTGAATGGCCGCGGCCCGTTGGGCCTCACCATAACCGCAGTCAAGGTGTGTGCGGCGGTCATTTTTTACTGTTCCGTCTTTGCGAGCGTAGCGAAACCATCGACCCATACAAGGGTGCGCAAGCGTACCCGTTCGGCTGTCTTAAATGACGCCTGCCAGGAACAGTCTGGTTGCTGCGAGAAGTGCCGCAAGTGCGGCACTGGTGCAACCTTATTTGAGCTGCTCGTGTAACAAATTGAGGATGCGCTTGGCTGTGCCCGATTCTTCAGGTGTGCCATCCTCATTCAAGACCGTGGCTTCGCTGTTGAGGCCGACTTCGCTGATCTGGATTTGATATTTTTCCGCCTTTGTATCGTCGTCACTTTTCCAGAAGGCCAGTTTCGAGAGAATGCCTTCCCCTTGACTGGCCTTGCGGGATTCCTGATCGGGATTGATATAGCGGACAAAATAGATGCCGCTCGAGCGGTCTCTGTCTTCAACGGTGAAGCCGACCCGGTCGAGTGCCAGCCCGATGCGTCGCCATGCCCGATCGAATGCTTCTCTCACGATCAGTACACCATTTCTGGTTTTGTCCATAAACGCCCGTTCCTCAACTGCTTCGCTGCTCTCGGCGATTTCAGCGGTCGCATGTTTTTCTTCCACTCCGAAGTGCTGCATCAAGCGTGCCAACATTTCCGCTTCCAGTTCCGGGTCGGCTGGACGGGGTTGCCAGACGGTGCGGTTGATGTTGCGATCAGCCAGCACCTCTATCATGCCACGGTGGCTGATATAGATTTCCGTTCCGCCAGATTCGCTCTGTTCCAGGCGAATGCGGAATTTGTCGCGTTCGGCGGTGGAATACAGGCTATCCAGAACGAAGGATAGTGCGCTCCGGATGATATCTTGAGGGATTTTTGCCCGGTTTTCCGCCCAGTCGGTTTCCATGATGCCAATCTCCGGTGCTTCGAGCTTGAGCAGAAATCCCATATCCTGCCAGAATTCCTTGACCACCGGCCATACGGCTTGCGGTGCGTGTGGCACGACCAGCCAGCGCTGGGTGCCCGCGCGGGCGATATGAATGTCATCCTGGGCCATCGCAGACAATACCGATGATTCCGAGCGCATCCTTGGCTGCCCATCTTGCGTACCTCTGCTGTAGGCCGAGAAGGTAGCGCTGCCAGACGGACCAGAATCCGGCACAGCGAATCGGTCATCCGTTTGCGGGATGGTCAAATCGGGTGGGATTTCGAGGGGGGGGAGTTTGCCAGCAGATTTGTAGTCGATTTTTTTGCTTTCGGGCATTAAGTTGCAACCCGAGATGAGTGCCACGAGTACGAAATTTAATGCGAAAAACCTGCGTTGCCGCTTTTTGAGCATTGCCAACCCTTAAACTCTGATGCCAGCCTGTTGCATGGCTGCCTGGATTTTTTCGTGATATTGACTGGAAAGTGGCGTGAGCGGCAGGCGTATGCCGCTGCCGATCAGTCCCATTTTTGCAACCGCCCATTTGACCGGGATGGGATTCGCTTCCACGAACAGGTCGGTATGCAGTTTGAACAGCTGATTGTTAATGGCGCGGGCTTGTGCCAGATCTCCGGCAAATGCTGCGCTGCACATAGCGTGCATCAGGCTGGGCGCAACATTGGCGGTGACGGATATCACGCCATGGCAGCCCAGTAGCAGCAGGGCGAGCGAAGTGGCGTCATCGCCGCTGTACACCAGGAAATCGGGCGGTACGCGTTGCAACAAATCGCATCCACGCGCGATGTTGCCGGTCGCGTCCTTGATGCCGATGATGCCGGGCACTTGTGCCAGTCGCAATGCCGTGTCGTTTGCGATATCCGCAACCGTTCGCCCCGGTACGTTATACAGAATCATTGGCATATCGACCGCCTCGGCAATTGCCTTGAAATGCTGATACAGGCCTTCCTGGGTCGGTTTGTTATAGTAGGGCGCTACCGACAGGCAGGCATCCGCGCCGGCGTTCTTCGAAAATACGGTCAGCTCGATTGCCTCCCGTGTCGAATTGGCGCCGGTCCCGGCGATCACCGGAATACGGCCGGCCGCATGGGCAACGGCGGTGCGGATCAGCAGATGATGTTCGTCGAAATCCACGGTCGGGGATTCGCCAGTTGTGCCGACGACCACGATGCCATCGGTTTTTTGTGCAATATGAAAGTCGATCAGGGCGCAGAATCTGTCCAGATCCAATGCCCCATCTTCAAACATGGGGGTAACGATAGCCACCAGACTGCCTTTAAACATGGCGCTTGATCCAAATAAAAGTGATTATTTTACCTGAAAGGATCTGTCTTCATTCAACTTCAACCGGGATTTTCCGCAAGGGCCGGGTTGATGATGGCGGGGCGATTCACAAGACAACTGTGCCGCCCGAATGAAACCAGGATCCCGGAAATGCCAATTGGACATGTCGGCGCAAGTGGAGTTCGCGAGACAGGATGCTGAGTGCGTATCAAACCTGCTTGGAGAACTGCATGTTGCCGTCAACGTATGCCACCTGGATCGTATCCTTGGCTGCAAAATGGCCTTCCAACAGTTCTTTTGCCAGTGGATTCTCGATTTGTGCCTGGATGGCGCGTTTCAGCGGCCGCGCGCCAAATACCGGGTCGAAGCCGGCCTCGGCCAGTTTTGCCAATGCCGATTCGGTAATGACCAGCTGCATTTCCATTTGTGCCAGTCTGGCTTCCAGATAGCTCAATTGGATTTCGGCAATCGACTTGATGTGGCGCTCATCCAGTGCATGGAAGACCACGACTTCATCGATACGATTGATGAATTCCGGGCGGAAGTATGTTTTGACTTCTCCCATGACTGCCAGCTTGATGACTTGATAATCATCGCCACTCATCTGCTGAATCATCTGTGAACCCAAATTGGAAGTCATGACAATGACGGTATTCTTGAAGTCGACAGTGCGCCCCTGGCCATCCGTCATGCGGCCGTCATCCAGTACCTGCAGCAGCACATTGAAGACATCGGGATGGGCCTTCTCCACCTCGTCCAGCAAAATGACCGAATAGGGCCTTCTGCGTACTTGTTCGGTCAAATGTCCGCCTTCTTCATACCCGACATAACCGGGCGGCGCGCCAATCAGTCGCGCGACGGAATGCTTTTCCATAAATTCCGACATGTCGACCCGGATCAGATGTTCCTCGGAATCGAAAAGAAACGCAGCCAGCGCCTTGCATAATTCGGTCTTGCCGACACCGGTAGGCCCTAAAAACAGGAAGGAGCCATAAGGCCGGTTGGGATCAGCCAGCCCCGAACGCGAGCGCCGGATTGCATCCGAAACCAGCCGGACGGCTTCATCCTGCCCCACCACACGCTCATGCAGTTTGCTTTCCATTTGCAGCAACTTTTCACGCTCGCCCTGCATCATTTTGGAGACCGGAATGCCTGTCGCGCGCGATACGACTTCAGCAATTTCCTCGGCACCGACTTGTGTGCGGAACAGTTTGGGCTGGGAAATCTCGCCGCCGGCTTCGGTTTGCCGCAGTTGCTCGGCCAGTTGCGCTTCCAGCTGTGGAATACGGCCGTAGAGCAATTCCGATGCTTGCTGCAAGTCGCCCTTGCGGCGTGCGATTTCCTCTTCCCGGCGCAGCCTTTCAAGTTCTTCCTTGATCTCCTGGGAACCCTTGGCGCGGCTTTTTTCCGCTTTCAGGATCTCATCCAGATCGGCATATTCGCGCTCCAGCCTGCTGATCTCTTCTTCCAGCAGCGCCAGCCGTTTTTTTGAGGCCTCATCCTTTTCCTTCTTGATGGCCTCGCGTTCGATTTTCAGCTGGATCAGGCGGCGATCGAGCTTGTCCATGACCTCGGGTTTGGAATCCTGCTCCATGCGGATGCGCGCGGCCGCTTCATCAATCAAGTCAATCGCCTTGTCCGGCAGGAACCGGTCCGTGATGTAGCGGTGAGACAGTTCCGCCGCCGCGACAATGGCCGGATCGGTAATTTCCACGCCATGGTGCAGCTCATATCTCTCCTGCAAACCGCGCAGAATGGCAATGGTGGCTTCCACGCTGGGTTCATCGACCAATACTTTCTGGAAGCGGCGTTCCAGTGCGGCATCCTTTTCGACATATTTGCGATATTCATCCAGGGTGGTCGCGCCCACGCAATGCAATTCACCCCTGGCCAACGCAGGTTTGAGCATATTGCCGGCATCGATCGCGCCTTCCGCCTTGCCTGCGCCCACCATCGTATGCAGTTCATCGATGAACACAATCGTCCGGCCTTCTTCTTGCGCCAGTTCTTTCAGAACGGCTTTCAACCGCTCCTCGAATTCACCCCGGTATTTTGCGCCAGCCAGCAGCGCTGCCATATCCAGTGACAATACCCGCTTGTTTTTCAAGGTGTCTGGCACTTCGCCATTGACGATGCGCTGCGCCAACCCTTCCACGATTGCAGTTTTGCCTACGCCGGGTTCGCCGATCAGCACCGGGTTGTTCTTGGTGCGCCGCTGCAGAACCTGAATGGTGCGGCGGATTTCATCATCGCGCCCGATCACCGGATCGAGTTTGCCCGCGCGTGCCCGTTCGGTCAGATCAAGCGTATATTTTTTCAGGGCTTCGCGACTGCCCTCGGCTTCCGCATCCGTGACTTTTTCGCCACCGCGCACGGAATTGATCGCTTGTTCGAGTGCGGCACGTGCCGCGCCATATTGTTTCAGCAACCGGCCGGTATCTCCCTTGTCCTCGAGCGCCACCAATAAAAACATTTCCGAAGCGATATATTGATCGCCTCTTTTCTGTGCTTCCTTGTCAGCCAGATTGAGCAGGTTGCCCAGATCCCGGGAAACGTTGATTTCTCCACCGGTGCCTTCAACCTTGGGCAGGCGGCCAAGGCTTTCGGACAGCGCCTGGCGTAAAGGGTGGGCGTTGACCCCGGCGCGCTGCAGGAGCGAGACGGTGCTGCCGTCCTCTTGTTGCATGAGCGCGAGCAGCAAGTGTTGGGGCTCGATATAGGAATGATCCTGTCCCACTGCCATGCTTTGCGCATCGGCCAGAGCCTGTTGAAATTTGGTCGTGAATTTGTCAAACCGCATGCCGTCTCCTCAAGTAATGATCGGGGTTGTTTTCGTTAACTACTATATGGCGGAATAAGCAAATTTCAACCTGCTGCGGCAGTTATATTTCAGCTGGCAGGAAGCCGCATGCTGGTCACGCGATTTTGAGCATGGCCTGTGAATAGCCTTGCTCCGGTTTGGTTGCGGGTTTTGCCCCGCGCAAGCGCACCCTGCGCGGGGGCAGAAGATTCATGTTCATTGGTGTTCATTCGTGGTTCTCATGTCATGGTCAAGGCCGGTGGCGTTCATTGTTTATCCGGATAGGGATACAGTATGTTCAGGGCGATGCTTTTGCCGGCGGTTTCTACGATGCGCAAATGTTCCCGGCGCAATTCCCGTGCGTGCCGCAGGCCGCAGGAGTGGGCGATCATGTCGATTTCCCGGTTCAGATTGGTGGCGTAATTGGCCACGCGCAAATATTTTTCTTCCACCACCAGTCCGCGCTGCAGGCGCGGGTTGTGCGTGGTCACGCCTGTTGGGCAGGTGTTGAGATGGCAGCGCATGGCCTGGATGCATCCCAGGGCAAACATGAACCCTCGGGCCGAATTGACGAAATCGGCGCCAGCAGACAGTGCCCAGGCACCCTGGGCGGCCGTCACGAGCTTGCCGGCCGCGACCACGCGTATGCGTTGCTTGAGATCGGCCTCGATCAGCGCGTCGACCACGCGCGGCAGTGCCTCGGCTATCGGCAGGCTGGCATGGTCCATCAAGGTTTGTGGCGCGGCGCCTGTGCCGCCTTCGCCACCATCGATTGTGATGAAATCGGGCGCGCAGGTCAGGCCGCGGCGCAGGATGGTGTCGCATAGCTCGTTGATAAAGCGCCAGCCCCCAATTGCAACCTTGATGCCGACCGGCCGGCCGGTTAAATCTCGGATAAAGGCGATCTGGTCGAGCAATTGTTCGATATTGCCGATATCATGGTGCCGATTGGGGCTGATCGAATCCTTGTAGGGGGGGATGCTTCGGATGGCAGCAATCTCCGCATGAACCTTAGAGGCTGGCAGGACACCTCCCTTGCCGGGTTTTGCGCCCTGCGAGAGCTTGATTTCGAATGCCTTGACGAATTGGGCGATTTCTTTGGCGCGGGTGGCTGAAAAGTTGCCATGTTCGTCGCGGATACCATATTTGGCGGTGCCGATCTGCATGATGCGGTCGCATTCGCCCTCCAGATGATAGGGCGAAAGTCCGCCCTCACCGGTATTGAGCCAGCATCCTGCCCTGGCCGCGCCCAGCGACAACGCGCGCACGGCCGGTGCCGAGATGGCACCGTAGCTCATGCCGCTGATATTGATGATGGATTGTGCCTGAAAGGGATGACTGCAATAGCCTTCACCGATACTTAATTTGGGTGTGGGGAGCTGGTCTTCTTCCAGAATCGGGAAGGCGGCGTTAACGAAGATGAATGCGCCGGGTTCGCGCAGGTCATAAGTGGAGCCAAAGCCGACAATGCCGCCTTTGTTCTTGGCGTTCTTGTAGACCCAGCCACGGGTTGCGCGGTTGAATGGCAGCTCGTCGCGGTCACCGGTAAAGAAATACTGGCGGAAATACTTCCCCTGCATTTCAAAAAAATAACGCAGCCGTCCAATAATGGGATAATTACGCAGGATGGCATGCTCTTTCTGCGTGACATCCCGAATAAAGAACAAAATGATGGCGCCCACGACGATCAAGCCCAAAATGGTGCCGATACTGAAGATGAGCAGATAATTCAGACTGATAGGCATGACGTCGGGCAGTATTCTTGACAGTTAAATAAATGAGTGTGCAGCATGTTAGACATTGAAGCAATTCGCGATCAGGTTCGTCAAGCATTGAGCGAGGATATCGGATCCGGTGATTTGACAGCGACCCTGGTGCCGGACGAGGAACAATTGAGTGCGCGCGTGATGACGCGGGAAGCGATTGTGGTCTGCGGTACTGCTTGGTTCGAGGCATGTTTCCGGCAGCTTGCCAAATCGATAACAATCGATTGGCAGGTCGAGGATGGACAAACAGTCTCCGCCGGTCAGACCTTGTGTGTGCTCCAGGGCGAGGCGAAATCCCTGCTTACCGCTGAGCGGACCGCGCTTAATTTTCTGCAACTTTTATCCGCCGTGGCTACCCGCACCCGCCGCTTTGTCGAGGCGGTTGAGGGTACCGGGGTGAACATCGTCGATACCCGTAAAACCATACCGGGCTTGCGTCTCGCCCAGAAATACGCCGTCCGTTGCGGCGGCGGTGTCAATCATCGTATCGGGCTTTATGACGGGATTCTGATCAAGGAGAATCACATCATTGCCGCCGGGGGAATTGCGGCGGTGCTGCAAAAAGCCAGAGCGAGCGCGCCAGCGCATGTTTTTGTCCAGATCGAAGTGGAAACGCTGGATGAATTGGCGCTGGCCTTGCATGCGGGCGCCAGCATGATTCTGCTGGACAATTTCGATCTTGCGGGGTTGCGCGACGCGGTCGCACTCAACCAGCGCATTGCCAATAAATCCGCGTTGCTCGAGGCTTCCGGCAACATCACGCTCGAGACCGTGCGCGCGGTGGCGGAAACCGGTGTCGACCGCATTTCCATCGGCAGTCTGACCAAGGATCTGCAGGCTGTGGATTTATCCATGCGTTTTTTTGATTCGCCCGTGCCGAGAAGCTTGGGTTGATTGCCTGTCTGCCTGGCATGGCACATGCCCCACACCGAAACGGAAAACCGTTCAGAGGCATCTTAAAGTCTTGCTTCATGCGCGGCTGCGGGCCTGCTTCAGCATCAGGTGATTGGGCCTTGTCCCTGCAGCGCATACTCATATAAGGAATCCAGATTGAATCCACACGCCGCACACTCAATTTCCCCGCTTGCATTGCTCGGTTCGCTTAAAAGCCACCGGAGCCTGATACACAGCCTGATCAAACGCGAAGTGATCGGGCGTTACCAGGGGTCCATCCTGGGGTTGCTTTGGTCTTTCTTCAATCCGGTATTGATGCTGGCCATTTATACGTTTGTTTTCAGCGTGATTTTCAAGGCCCGCTGGCTGGGTGGATCGGATTCGAAGACTGAATTCGCGCTGGCGCTGTTTGCCGGACTGATGCTGTATAACTTTTTTGCCGAATGTGTGACGCGCGCGCCGGCTTTGATATTGAGCAATGTGAATTACGTCAAGAAGGTGATATTTCCCCTGGAAGTGCTGCCGGTTGTGATTCTGGGTTCGGCTTTTTTTCATTTATTGATCAGCTTGTTGGTCTGGCTGGTTTTTTACCTGGTATTTTTCGGCATTCCCCAGGCCACTTTTGGGCTGCTGTTCGTATTGTTGTTTCCCTTCATGCTGATGGTGCTGGGGCTGGGCTGGTTCCTGGCCTCGCTCGGGGTTTATTTGCGGGATGTTGCGCAAGTGATCGGATTGATCACCAGTGCCTTGATGTTCATGTCACCCATTTTCTATCCCGTGACGGCGCTCCCGGAGGATTTCCGCTGGCTGCTGCAGATCAATCCCTTGACGTTTGTGATCGAACAGGCGCGCATGGTCATGATTTGGGGGCTTGGCATGAACTGGACAAGTCTGGCGCTTTACACCTTGCTGGCCAGCATGATCGCCTGGTCTGGCTTCGCCTGGTTCCAGAAAACGCGCAAAGGGTTCGCCGACGTACTTTGAGCCGGTCTGGGCAGCATCACCCGGCAAGCGTGGCGATCACGTCCTCGTCTTCGATTTGCGGGAACGAGCGATAGAACTGCTCGACAGAGTAGAACGGGGAGGGGGTCTCCAGGCAAACGATCTCGTCGGCGTAGGGTGCGATTTTCTCCAGCGTTTCAGTCGGCGCGACCGGTACCGCACACACCAGTTTTTTAGGTTGCCTGGCCCGGGTGGCATGGAGTGCGGCAATCATGGTCGCCCCGGTCGCCAGGCCGTCATCGACTACGATCACGATGCGGTCCTTGGGGTCGACCGCCGGACGTACCGGCGTGTAGCGCGCGCGGCGCTTGCGCAGCAATTCCAGCTGGGTGGTTTTTTCGGTTTCGATATATTGGGTGGTGTCGACAATCTGATCGGCATAATCGGCCAGATAGACCCAGCCGGTTTCATCGATGGAGCCGATCGCAAATTCCGGGTTGCCAGGTGCCGGCAACTTGCGCACCAACACCACATCAAGTTCGCCATCCAGGCGGTCGGCGATAATCCTAGCCATCGGCACCGCACCCCGTGGAATGGCCAGTATCAATGGAGACTGGCCATGATAGGCATGGAGCCGCTTGGCCAGCTGAGCTGCTGCATCTGCACGATCCTGAAACATTTTGCATACTCCCGGAGATATCCAGATGTTTGCATCTTATACTGATTCACGCGGTTTACAAACTTTAATCCTGACTTGTGGATTGCCGCGCGGCCTGCGCGGTTCGCTGCGACGAGCGAGGATTGCGCTCTGATCCTGATCAAGCATTGCTCATGGCAGTTGCCTATTCAGATTCGAGCAATTGTTGAGTGGCCGGTGCGCTTGCGCACCCTAATGACGGGTTATGACTGGTCCATGCTATTCTGCTGGCACACGCCTGATTTGCGCCCCCAATTGGACCAGTTTCCGTTCGATCTGCTCATATCCCCGGTCCAGATGGTAGATACGGTCGATGACCGTTTCTCCCTGGGCGATCAAGCCGGCAATGACCAGGCAGGCCGATGCACGCAGATCGGTTGCCATGACATGCGCGCCCCCCAGTTCGGGGATGCCGTATACGATCGCGGTATTGCCTTCGACATGAATGACGGCATTCAGGCGCTTCAATTCCTGGACATGCATAAAGCGGTTTTCGAAAATGGTTTCGGTCATGATGGCGATTCCGTCGGCGATACTATTCAAGGCCATGAATTGCGCCTGCATGTCGGTCGGAAATGCCGGATAGGGCGCGGTTCGCAAGCTGACCGAGCGGGGGCGGTGATTCATGCTCAGGTGTATCCAGTCTGTGCCGGTATCGATATTCGCACCCGCCTCGATCAGTTTGTCCAGAACCGCATCCAGCGTGTCGGCGCGTGTCCGGGTCAAATGCACTTCACCACCGCAGGCGGTCACGGCGGTCAGAAAGGTGCCGGTTTCGATCCGGTCGGGCATGATGGAATGTGCGCCACCATGCAGGCATTCCACGCCTTCGATGACGATGGTATTACTGCCGGCGCCTTGTATATTGGCGCCCATGCTGATCAGGCAATTCGCGAGATCGATCACTTCCGGCTCGCGGGCCGCGTTTTCCAGAATGGTGGTCCCCGAAGCGAGCGTGGCCGCCATCATCAGATTCTCGGTGCCAGTTACTGTCACGATATCCATGATGATGCGCGCACCCGATAAACGCTGGGCCTGGGCCCGGATATAGCCATGCTCGATACTGATTTCGGCCCCCATTGCCTGCAGGCCCTTGATATGCTGATCGACCGGGCGCAAACCAATCGCGCAGCCGCCCGGCAAGGAAATATGCGCCTGACCGGTCCGCGCCAGCAGCGGGCCGAGCACCAGAATGGCAGCACGCATGGTCTTGACCATATCGTAAGGGGCGGTCGGATTCGTGATGCTGGCTGCGGATAACTCTGCTTCCCCCGTATCGTTTGCTAAAATACGCACGCCGATTTGTTTGAGCAGCGCGAGCATGGTCGATACATCCTTGAGTCGGGGAAGATTCCGGACCGCAAGAGTGTCGGCAGTCAGCAACGACGCGCAGAGCACGGGCAAGGCGGCATTCTTGGCCCCGGAAATGCTGACTTCGCCACAGAGTTCCACGCCACCCTGAATAATGAGTTTTTGCATGGATCCAGATCCCTATTAAAGATTAGAAAACTGCCGCTAGGGGCGCTTATAACATTACTATTTTATCGTACTATCCAAGGAGCAAGCATGAGCAAATTTATCGTCCAGACCCAAGACGCCCCACAGGCGATCGGCACATATTCCCAGGCAGTGCGGGTGGTGCAGGAGGAAACCGTTTATCTGTCCGGGCAAATCGGACTCGATCCAGTCAGCATGGAAATGGTACAGGGGATCGATGCGCAGATCGAGCAAGTGATCGCCAATCTGCGTGCGGTGGCGATTGCCAGTGGCGGCAATCTCGCTGATATTGTCAAACTGAATGTCTATCTGACCGACCTCAATCATTTCGCCAAGGTAAACGAAATCATGGGCAAACATTTCAGCCAGCCCTATCCGGCGCGCGCCGCAATCGGCGTGGCTGCGCTGCCGCGCGCTGCGCTGGTCGAGATGGATGCCGTCATGTCGCTGGAAAAAGCCTGAACGTCGCCGCAGGCCTGACTTGGATACCTTTACCTTGAGCAGCTGGCACATTGCCGGCGGTGGTGCGCGCATGTGGAGCAGGTTGTTCGCCAATTGTCCCCGCCGCAGGGTTGGTGATAGCCAGCGAGGGCATGCAGGTTGAATGCCCCGCATGCATTTCTCGATACGCTCAGTGACAGCCTGCAACAAAAGCTGCACAAGCTGGGTCTGCTGAGCGATTTCGATCTGGTTCTGCATTTGCCGCTGCGCTATGAGGATGAAACGCGGCTGTCACCCATCAGTGAGGGGGTGCCAGGTCAGGTAGCGCAGATCGAGGGCATGGTCAGCGAGCGGGAGGTGCTGACTCGCCCGCGGCGGCAGCTGGTTTGCAAACTGCATGACGGCAGCGGCACATTGTGCCTGCGTTTTTTTCATTTCTATGCCAGCCAGGTAGCGGCCTGGTCGCCAGGGACGCGATTGAGAGTGCTGGGCGAAGTCCGCGCCGGTTTTGGCGGGCTGGAAATGATCCATCCGAAATGCCGGGTGGTGCAAGCCGGAATGGGTCTCGCGACAGCGCTGACGCCGGTTTATCCGGTGACGGCCGGCTTGCCGCAACGGACGCTTGCCAAACTCATCAGGCAGGCATTCGAACATGTTCAGCAGGCGGCGCTGCTGACAGAAATCATTCCTGAAGCGGTGCTGACGACCCATCGCCTGCCTGCATTCGAGGCCAGCTTGGCCTTTTTGCACCGTCCGCCCGCGGGCACCCCCATGCAGGGACTGCAGGCACGCACCCATCCAGCCTGGCGCCGGGTGAAATTTGATGAATTGCTGGCCCAGCAACTTTCCATGCGTGCCCACTATCGCCAGCGGCGCAGTCACCGGGCGCCTGTTCTGCATCGGCCAGACAGCTTGCTGAAGGCGTTGCTGTCATCACTCGCATTCACCCTGACCGAAGCCCAGCGCAAAGTGGTTGCCGAGATCAGCCGCGATCTGGCGCAACCGCACCCCATGCAACGGTTGTTGCAGGGGGATGTCGGCAGTGGCAAGACGGTGGTGGCGGCGTTGGCCGCCCTGCAGTCGATAGGCAATGGTTTTCAGGCGGTCATCATGGCGCCGACCGAAATCCTGGCCGAGCAGCATTACCAGAAACTATCGGTTTGGTTCGCACCACTGGGTGTGTCAGTCGCCTGGCTGTCCGGCAGCCAGAAGAAAGCCGAGCGCAAGCTCGAGCTGGAAAAAATCACTGGCGGATTGGCCATGCTGGTGATCGGCACGCATGCATTGTTTCAAGAGCCGGTTCAATTCGACCGGCTTGGATTGGTGATCATCGACGAGCAGCACCGGTTCGGCGTCAGTCAGCGGTTGGCATTGCGCATGAAGGGCATGGAGGCGGACGGCGTGCCGCACCAGCTGATGATGAGCGCCACCCCCATCCCGCGCACGCTGTCCATGAGCTATTTTGCGGACCTGGATGTATCGGTGATCGATCAATTGCCGCCGGGCCGTTCTCCGGTGGTCACCAAATTGATCGACAGCAGCCGGCGAGAGCAGGTAGTTGCGCGTATCCGTGAAGCTTGCCATGCTGGCCGGCAAGCCTATTGGGTCTGTCCGTTGATCGAGGAATCGGAAGCATTGCAGCTCCAAACAGCGGTGGAAACCTACCAAACCCTCAATCAGACTTTCCCCGATCTTAAAACCGCCCTCATTCACGGCCGACTGGACAGCCACGAAAAATCCGCCATCATGGCGGCTTTCAGCCAGGGGGCGGTACAACTACTGGTGGCCACAACCGTGATCGAAGTGGGCGTGGACGTGCCCAATGCGTCGTTAATGGTGATCGAGCATGCCGAGCGGATGGGGTTGTCGCAGCTGCACCAGTTGCGCGGCCGGATCGGGCGCGGAGCCGATACCGGAATTTGCATATTGATGTACCAGCAGCCGCTGTCCGAAGTGGCGCGCAAGCGCCTGCAAGTCATTTTCAAGCATACCGATGGCTTTGAAATTGCGCGCCAGGATCTTTTGCTGCGAGGGCCGGGTGAGTATCTGGGCACCCGTCAGAGCGGGGTGCCGATGCTGCGTTTTGCCGATCTGGAGCAGGATGCCGATCTGCTCGAAGCAGCCAGGGCTGTCGCGGACACCTTGCTGCGTGATTACCCGCAGCAAGCGCAATGGCATATGCGCCGCTGGCTGGGGAGCCGGAAGGATTATCTGCGGGTATAGTGATTGCGGTATTCGGTGAGACTGCGATGACGCACCAGCACATGGGTCAGATCGCGAAAGTGGAGCGCGAGCTTTTCAGCAAAATAGACCGAACGGTGCTGGCCGCCGGTACAGCCGATCGCAACCGTCAGATAAGCCCGATTGTCCCGCATGTAGACGGGTAGCCAGGTGTCGAGAAAGCAGCGGATGTCCTGGGTCATCCTGGATACCTCGGGCAGTGCTTCCAGGAAACCGATGACCTCCGGGTCAATGCCGGTCAATTCTCTCAGCTTGGGGTCATAGTGTGGATTCGGGATGCAGCGCACGTCGAATACCAGATCGGCATCCAGCGGGATGCCATGCTTATAACCGAACGATTCGAACAACAGTGTCAGGGGCGATGGTGTTTTGCATTCCGCAATGAAATCCTTGATGAACAGCCGCAGCGCATTGGGTCCCAGCGAGCTGGTATCGATATGGTGGCCCAGGGCAGCCAGCGTGGCCAGCGCCTCGCGTTCGCGCTGGATCGCCTCTTCCAGGGTGATGTTTTCAGCTGTCAGGGGATGCCTGCGGCGCGTTTCCGAAAAGCGCTGAATCAGGATATCGTTGCGGGCATTGAGAAAAATGAACCGGGTCTGGATCTGCTGGGCGTTGAGTGTTTCCAGTTGCTGGGGCAGCATGGTGATGCTTTCCCCGCTGCGCATATCGATCGCTACTGCGACATGGCGGTGCTGGCGCCCCCGCGAGTGATCGACCAAGTTCACGATCAAGGGTGCGGGCAGATTGTCGACGCAGTAATAGCCCGCGTCTTCCAGGACATTGAGCGCGATTGATTTGCCTGATCCGGACAGGCCGCTGATGATGACGACTTGCATGCGCAGAGTATATAGCAAAGCTATGCGATGCAATGCGGATTGTCATCATGGTATAAGCTATAAGCTGGTCATGCGAGCTCCAATATGGGCCTCGCGGCCGAATGGTGCCGGATGCGGTATGCGTAAAAACTGGGGTGGTATTTCAGAACAGGGAGTCATTCATGAAAGCGGTCGACAGCAATCAACGTTTAGGACTTGCGTTATCGGGAGGCGGATTCAGGGCCTCTTTTTTTCATATCGGCGTACTGGCGCGCATGGCGGAAATGGGCATGCTCAAGCATGTCGAATCCATCTCGACTGTTTCCGGAGGGTCGATCGTTGGGGCTGCTTATTATTTGTTGCTGAAGGAGCTGCTGGAATCGAAAACCGATCAGGAGATTACCGATGCCGACTATGTTGCGCTTGTGCAGTACCTGGAGAGCCATTTTCTGGCAGCTGTTCAGCATAATTTGGCTATGCGCACTTTCGCCAATCCCTTCAAGAACATGCGCATGGTCATGCCGAATTATTCGCGCTCCGATACCATCGGCGAACTTTATGAGCGCATCATTTACCGGCCGCTGATCGATGTCGGAGAGCGGCGGATACGCATGAGTGATTTGCTGATCCAGCCTAAAGGCATGGAGCAGACTTTTCATCCCTGGGACAGCGTATTGGGCAATCCCCGGCGTAAGCACAAAGTCCCCGTGCTGATTCTGAATGCCACCAGTCTCAATTCCGGCCATAGCTGGCATTTCACAGCCATGAGCATGGGGGAAGAGCCGCCCCGCAATGCTAATTTTCGCGATATCGATAAAAAGGATCGTTACCGGCGCGTCCGTTATGAGGACATTACCACCCGTAAACCTTATTTCCTGCTCGGCAACGCGGTGGCGGCATCCGCCTGCGTGCCGGGCCTGTTCCCACCGCTGGCGGTTTCCAACTTATACCAGGATTGCCGGGTGCAACTGGTCGATGGCGGTGTATTCGATAACCAGGGGATTGCAGGCTTGTTCGATCCGGATTGCCTGTGCACGGATTTCATCGTGAGCGACGCGGCTGGACAGGCGGATGCGAGCGACAATCCCAAAACCGATCTGCTTTCGGTCCTGGCCACCAGCAGCTCGATTCTGGCCGGACGTGTACGCGAAGAGATGGTCAACAATCTGATACAGACACAAGCCGCTCGTACCGCCTATTTTCATTTGACACGTGGATTGTTCGCCCGGGATATCGAATATAACAACCAGCCCAGCGTGATCCGGCCCAGCCCGGTCATGAGCACAGGGCTGGTGTCATCCACCACCTTCGAAGTGGCCGAATCAGCGCAGCGTGAACTATCAAAAATCCGCACCGACCTGGATGCCTTCACGGATGTGGAAGCCGGCTGCCTGGCAGCAGATGGCTATCAAATGTCGGCCCCGCAGCTGGCAAAACTGAAGCAATATACTGCTGCGTCCGTAGCAGTATATTGGCAATTCAGCCGTTACCGGCCCTTGCTGAAAGAGGGAGACAGCAGAATGTTGGACCAATTGGCACTGGCGCGTCATCAATATTTCAAACCCTTGCTGTATGCGCTCAAAGGGGTGGCGAATGGCAAGCAGTCATTGGGGTTGGCGCTGGTCAGCCTGCCGGCCATAGCGAGTCTGGTGCTGATCGTCTGGCTGATCAATCAGCTAATGAAGGATATGCTGGGTATCGATTTTCTGCAAATCATGACCAGCCCTGCAAGTTTTCAGCAATTCCTGTTCGATATCGCACCCGCTGCGTATTTCCTGCTGATCGCGCTGGTGTTGTCTAAAATCGCGGATTTATTTTACCAGGGCAGTGGAAAGTGGCTCGGATGGCTGCACAGGATCCTGAAAGGCCCACTGGCGCTTATCACCGTCCTGGCGATACGGATTGTATTGCCAGCGGTATTTGCCATTCCCGTCATCATTTATCTTCACACCATCGATAAATATTTCATAAAGGTCATGGGGAAATACTGAACCGATGAATGATTTTCTCATGTAGGGCGCTAGGCGGCGCGTCTTCCAACGGCGACACAACTGAGCACAATCAGTGCAGCGGCAAGCTGGGAGGTTTCGACCGATTCGCCCAGAATGAGCGCTGCGCTCAGGAGGGTCAGGAACGGCTGTAGTAATTGAAGCTGCCCGATCTGGGCGATGCCGCCCATCGCCAGCCCTTGGTACCAGGCAATGAACGCCAGATACATGCTGACGATGCTGACATAGGCAAAGCCAAGCAGGCTGACCCATTCGACTGCAAAAATATCGGCGGGAGCGGTCATGACAGCTGGCGGCAGCAGTACCGGGACTGAAACCAGCAATGCCCAGCTGATGGTTTGCCAGGCGCCGATTTCCTTGGATAAGCGTGCGCCCTCGGCGTAGCCATATCCAGCCACTGTCACACCGATCAGCAACATGATATCGGCGGATTGCAAAGCTCCAGCGCCGGAGCTGAAAGCGAAAGCGAGGATGACAGCGCACCCGATCAGGGTTGTCAGCCAGAAGAGCCAGTTGGGCCGCTCTCCCGCCAGTTGAATGGCAAACAAGGCTGTGGTGAGCGGAATCAGGCCGACGATCACGGCGCCGTGAACGGCTGGCACAGTTTCCATGGCGAATGCTGTCAAGAGCGGGAACCCCACGACCACGCCCAAAGCCGTGCAGGCTAATCGCAGCCATTGACGGCCAGATGGCAGCGGCGAGCGGGTGATCCAGAGTGCAATGGCTGCGAGCACGGCGGCAATCAAGGCCCTGCCCAGACCGACAAAAGCGGGCTCGAGTCCCTGGAGAGCCAAACGGGTGGCCGGCAGCGTCAGACTGAAGCCCAGTACGCCCAGCAGACCCAGCGCCAGGCTGTGTCGATGATTGGCTGTAAGTGTTGTCGCCTGCGCGAATTTCTGCATAATTTCCTGATGAGTGATTGTGGATGGCTGCTGTGGTCCGGATCTTGCTGGCCGGGCGCCCTATATGGCTGAAATAGTGCCGTCGGGAATAAACCCGCAAGCGCTGGTTGAATGCGATTCAGAGCGTGTGGATGGGTGGCTGATGGCGGTTGCTGCCGACGCAAACTGAATGGATGGTCTTCTTCAAGTTGGCAAGGGTGCGCTTGCGCACTACTAAACGATGGCAGCCAGAGGCTGCCCATGCCGGCTCGGCCTTAATCGAATTCGAAATTGTAAAATAAATCGACAGAGCTGTCTTCACCGGCGCGAGTAACTACCGAGACATTCGGAAACAGGCTATAGGTCAATCTGGCGATACCGGCCGAGGTGGCAGTCAGGCCGCGTTCATAGCTCAGATATGCGCGTTCGGACAGGCGCTTGCCGACCATACCCACCTGGCTGGCTAACGCATTTTCGCCACTGCGTTGCTGGATCGAAAACTCATCGAGACCCAGTCCGCGGCTGATGTTGTCCATGATGCCTTCATCGGCTTGGCCACCAAAAATGGATCCAGCCGCGCTCAGCAATAGCGCGCTATCCAGTCCGCCTGCATCGGGCGCGCGACCAAGAACAATCCAGGCCAGTTTCTCCGAATCCGGCACTTCGGGCCGTGACACCAGTCTGATTTGCGGCCGCCGGACTGTGCCTGTCACTTCCACGCCGGCTTCCACTTGTGCGGTCGAACGGACTTCCAGTGCGGTCAGGCCGGCATCCTGGTAACGCTGGTGATCGACCATGCCGGAAAGCTCTCCCTCGGCGGCGCCTGGTGGCAGGGCGCTGCGCACGGCTAGGATGTTCAATCCCGGATTGTCAAGCGGGCCATCGAAGTTGACGATGCCGCGCCTGACCAGCAGCTGCTGGCCATAGGCTTCGAAGCGGGTATCGCGCGTGGCGATGCTGCCGGTCGCCCTGAGCGCCTTGCCGGGCCGGCTGCGTATCCGTAACTGACCCGCCAGCCGGCCTTCCAGTCCGGAAGCACGCAAGAAAAATTGCTCGCCTAGATCGAGTGTGGCATCGAGATTGACTTGCAAGCCTGCCGCCTTGGGTTCTGTCTCTGTCTGGCTGATAATCACCACATCGTCAGCCAGCCCGGGCATGCCTTTTTCCGGTTGCCGCAGGAAACCCACATTGGAAACGATCTTGCCCTGGATATCGAGCATGCGTTCCTTGAGCCCGACCTGACTGTTGCCGGAAACGACAATCCAGCGCTCGGTCTGCTGAACGAGCGGCAAATGATCCAGTTCGATAGTCAGTGTGCTTTGCTGCGTGCGCAAATTCAGATTGCCCTGCATTTCCAGCTTACCCGACTGGCGCGCCAGCTTCACGTTTCTCAGCAAACGGTCTTTGGAGAGTTTCTCAAGCGGCGCGGTGAAATTCAGAGTATCCAGCTGGAGCATATCCTGATCGAGGCGGATGGCCAGCTTGCCATCCTGCAAATGGAGACCCTCGTCCAGCAGCGT
The DNA here is from genome assembly GCF_900107165.1 of Nitrosomonas halophila. Taxonomy (GTDB): domain Bacteria; phylum Pseudomonadota; class Gammaproteobacteria; order Burkholderiales; family Nitrosomonadaceae; genus Nitrosomonas; species Nitrosomonas halophila. Next base: position 10,307 of record NZ_FNOY01000036.1, on the reverse strand, counting down.
GACAGTCAGCGCTTCGCCTGAAATATCGCCTTGCAGCGCCGGTTGTTCGAAAGTGCCTGCCAGCGCGACATGCGCCGCAAGCCGGCCGCCGCTGCGCAGATTGTCGTCCAGCACCGGCCCCAGCCAGGCAAGATCGGGCAGATCGAATCGCAAATTGCCATTAAGTTGGGCATCCTGGGCGATTTCCCAGGCGGTGTCGGTGGGCTGCAAGGGGAGGTTGATCTGGGCGCTGGTGTCGCCGATATGTTTGCCCCGGACGGCCAGCTGACCGTTCAGATTGTTGCCTTCCGCCAGCACAGTGAGCGACAGTGTCTCCAGGCCGACCGCAAACGGCGTCTCCAGCGGCAGCGCCAGATCTCCCCGTTCCCGCTGGATGCGCACGCGTCCATTCAACTGCTGATCGGCCGCAAGCTGCCAGCTGCCACCCAGTCTGAGCGGTTCGAAGTCGTCGGCTGGCGCGTGGTTGGGCCGTAAAGTGATGTGGGTGAAAGCGCCTTGCGTTGACCATTGCCGGGGCGTCCAGCGGGTCTCATGCAGGTTGACCTCGCCATTGGCGACCAGTATCCGCGCCGCACCCAGTGTGACCAGCTCGGGACTGATCAGGACAGCGGGGCGGGTGGCCAGCTCGAACGGAACCGTGCCCGTCATGGCCAATTGCTCAATTGCGCCTCGCCACTGAAACGGTTGCGATGCCTGGTCGTCGATGGACAAGCCGCCACTGGCCTGGAACTGTGCCTGGGTCGAGGGATCGATATCGCTCTTCAGCGACAACCTATGCCGTGCCTGGGTGCCGGTCAGTCCGACCGACAGCGTCTGGAAATAAGTTTCCGTCCCCATGCGATAGTCGCTTGCCTGCAGATCGAGCCCGATGGCGGTGCCGTGCAGGCTGCCTTTGGCCTTGAGCTGGGCCAGCTGATGTGCGTCTTGGAAGTTGATGCGCTGCGCACCGATATCGAATGCCAAGCCTGGCCGGTCGAGCATGCCAGTGAGCGTGATGCGCGCATCCAGATTGCCTTGCAACCCCACACCCAGTTGCGCGAGGTTGGGAGCGGTCAGGGTGAGCAGCAGCTGGTCTTTTGCCTGTCCCAGCCTGCCTTTCAGTTCGAGCCGGTTATCGCCCAGGCGCAAGCGGGTATCGCTCTGCACGCGCTGGGGGTGATCGAGTTTCAGCGTGCCCTGGCCGGAGAGCGGCTGGTTGGCAAAATGGCTCGGTTTGATCGTGAAATCCATGCTGGCGACCGGTTCGGGCGCGAGCTGGCCAGCCAGCTTGAAACCGGCGTTGAGATCCGAGCGGGGCGCATCGACGAAGGCGGAAACATCGAATTGCTTGAGCAAACCTTCGAAGGTGAAAGGCTGTGCCTCGTCCAGCTGCAGCCTGCCATGGCCGGACAGGCTGGAATCGCCGTGCACCAGCTTGAGGGTTTCAATCATGACGGCCGCAGCCGCGTGCGAGAGCGCCATTTCCAGGTTGAGCCGCTGAGCCTTGTCGTGCAGAGTGATATGCCCCTGTTGCGCGCTGGAATCACCATCGAACTGCAGCTTGCCGGACAGCTTGGCCGGGCGCAGGCTGGTATCCAATGTGGCTGGATCGAGCCGTGTGACCCCGATGCTTGCCGACCCCGATTGGTCCTCGATGCGCCATAGCAAGTTGCCGGACAGGCTGCCTTTGGGGCTGTCCTGCCCTGACAGCCTGATCGCGAGCGCATCCAGCGCGATGGTTTGATCGCTGATGGCAAGCAATGTGCGGAGTTCGCGCAAGGGCAGCCCCTCCTGATCAAGCGGGCGGGCCATCGGATTGTTGATATGCAAATGACCCTGCAGCGGCCCGGTTTCGTTTGCCTTCAGTTCGCTCTGCAAACTCAGGTCGGCCTGCGGCAGATCCGGCGAGTAGCGGTGCGGATTCAATCCGCTTACTGCCAGATGCAGCATCGACAGGGGCAACTTCGCAAACGGATGCAGGCGCAGTCTGCCTTGCCCTGCCAATGGACCGTCTTTGATCGCGAGCATGACATCGGTTTGAGTTAGATTGCCCGCCAGACGCAGGGCGGCGTGACCAGGCAGATCGGCCTCGCTGCTTGCCCCGGGCCAGCTGTGCAAAACCAATTGTCCGCTCAGGTCGAAGGGTGAGTCTGCGCCGATCAGCAAGTTGCCTGCGATCCGGGCCGCTTCGTGTTCGAGCGTAAAGGTGCGCACGCGGTGCAAGCGGCCATCACTTTCCAGCCGCAAGGCCAGGTGGGTCAGGACAAGGTCTGGTGTCTCGTTACCGAGGGTGAATATTCGCAACGACAGGATGCCGATCTTGTCGATCGCGATGCCAAGCGGGATGCGTAGGCTTTCGGGCATGGTTGCCGGTTCCTCTTCTTCCGCCGGTACGGTGTGCAGCGCGACATCACGGGCGGTGAGGGTTTCGATGATCAAGTCACCCGTCAATAGGCGCCGCGGTTGCCAGCGGAAAGTCAGATCTTTCACCTGGGCGTGCAGCGCGTCCTCCCGGTAGGCGATCGACTGGGCCTGAAGTGACTGCAAACTGCCGCTCACCCCGGAAAAGGCCAGCGCGCCGCCGGTGGCGCTGGAAGCCGTGGTCAGCAGCCACAGCAGGCCTGAGGGCGTGTAGATCAGCCAGTATGCGCCACTAGCCAGTGACAGCAACAGCAGCATCAGGCCTGTCAGCAGCCATTTCCGGAATGAACGCCGGGGCGCTGGCGTTTCGGGCGTGTTGTCGTCGTGATTGTCGTTCATATCCGTATATGTTTCTATACCATTTATTTAACGTCAAACTCTGCCCGCTGCCAGCAACCGCTTCGCATAACAAAAACCAGTGCACCCTGTGGCAACACAGAATTCCAGATTTTTCGGTAACCCTGCATCACCATGATTGATACAGCCTCCTGGCGCAGGCATTCCCAGGCAGCTTCTCAGAAGGCGACGGCAATCGAGAAATGAAAGCGCAGGGTGCCGGTATCATGCCGCCTGGCCAGATCCAGTGCAAACGGACCGGCCGGACTGCGCCAGCGCACGCCGCCGCCGTAGCCTAGCCCCAGTTTGAAATCCCGCCAGCGATCGGCTGCATCACCGGCATCGGCAAACACAGCGGCACCCCAATTATCCGTAAACCAGCGCACATATTCGAGCGTGCCGGTGGCCATGGTGCGCCCGCCGACAATCGCTTTACCTTCGCGCACCCCCAGGCTCAGAAAGTCGTAACCGCGGATAGACTGGATGCCACCGGCCCGGAACAGGTATTCCTGGGGCAGTCCCTGGCGGGAAGACGCGAGGGTGTAGCCGACTTCCGCGCGCAGGTGCAAGGTATCGCGCGCGCCGATTGGCCACCAATGCATGTGGCGCGCGTAGCTGCGGATGAAATCACGTTCCGACAGCACATGACGGGTGCCACCACCCAGCCGCATTTCAGACACATAGCCGTTGCGCACATAGATCGGGTCATCGATGTTGCGGTAACGTCCCCAGAAATCCAGCGCCAAGGTCTCGTTGACAGTTTTGGGTGCGCCAGCAGGCCGCCGTTCCTCACGCTGCCAGTTCAAACCCAGCTGCATCATGGAATTGGCGGTGGTGCGAATCCTGGAGAAATCGGCGCGCTGGTTGAAAGTCTTCAGGTTTTTGATGTCGGTCATTTCGACTCTGCCGCCAAAGGTATAGTGATAATGGTTGGCATCGGGCAATGTATCCACCCGGGCTGAAAAAGTCTGACGCTTCTGCTCCAGGCGCAACAAGCTGCCCAGACTCCACGCACGCCCCAGGAAGTTGTAGTCGCGGTAGTTGATTTCGCCGCGTGCGCCATTGTTGGAACTATAGCCGACACCGGCTCCAATCCGCTTGGCGTGTGCTTCGATCAGGGTGATGTCGACAGGCACGGCTTCATGCAGAGCCGGATCCGGTTCGATGGAGACAGCCACTGTGTTGAACAGTGGGCTGTTTTGCAGCCTTGCCTGGTAGGCGAGCAATTGATCCCGGCGGTAAGGATCGCCGCTGCGGAAAGGCATTTTAAGCTGCAGGACGTCCAGATCGTAGCGTTCCAGGCCGGTGGTCTGCAGATCCCCGAAGCGGAAAGCCGGGCCGGAGTCGATCACGACATTCAAATATGCCTGGGCGGTTTCCGGATCGACTTGCGCCTGGCTTTCGGTAATGCGGGCGGCGGCATAATCCCGTTCCATGACACTCGACAATAAAGCGGTTTTGGCATCTTCCCAGCGGGCGCTGCGGAAAACCTTACCGGGTGTGAGCGGCCAGTCGTCACGCAGTTTCTGGACGCGTGCGCGGCGTTCGGGGGTGTCGTCCGCCAGATCACCCAGGAATTCGATCGACAGGCTGGCGACCCGTGTGCGCGGGCCAGGCACGAGATTCAGTTGATGGGGCTGGCCGGGTGCTGGCGCGGGTGTGAATTCGATTTCCGGCGTGAAATAGCCCTCGGTTGCCAGCAGGCCGCTGATCTCCCGTTTGACCCTGCGCACGAAAATCGCCTGGCTGGTGGCATCCGCAAAGGGCTGATCGGGAAAAGTAATATATTGTTCTATCAGCTTCTTGATCGAGGCGGGCGCATCCAGTGTGATCAGGGTGGTTTTTTTAGCCGGCGCCGGTTCGGGCTCGGCACAAGCCATCCCGCACCCGAGCAGGAAAAACAGGCACCCCGGCAACAACCAGGTGACCCATAATGATGCACGCCGCAATCGGTTATACGCGTTCGATATATTCACCAGTGTCAGTATTGATCTTGATTTTTTCTCCCTGCACCAAGAAGGATGGCACCATGACAACCAACCCGGTTTCCAGCGTTGCCGGTTTGTAGGAGCTGGTGGCAGTTGCGCCCTTGAGAGTGGGTTCGGTTTCGACGACCGTCAGCACGACGCTGGACGGAAGCTGCACCCCGATCGGCCGGTCATTATGAAAATTGACCAGCACATCGGTATTGGGCAGCAGGTATTCGCTTTGGCCTTCGAGAAACTCCTGCGACAGACTGAGTTGCTCATAGGTTTGTTGATCCATGAATATGTAGTTATTGCCTTCCTGGTAGAGGAAGGTCATGGCGCGTGGCTCAACGATTGTGCGCTCGACTTTTTCATCGGTGCGGATGCGTTGGTTGACCTTGGTGCCGCTTTCGATGTCCTTCATTTCGACCTGCATGAACGCACCGCCACGTCCGCCGACATGAACATGATAACATTTCAGGACACGCCAGATACGCTTGTCCCATTCGATCAGATTGCCAACACGAATTTCAGTTGCGAGAATCCTGGCCATGATGTGCGAGCTGTTTCGATGAAAACACCCATTCTACAACAAAAAATACCATGACCCTGTCCCCCCCGTTTCATCAGGATTGCCGCGATTGTCCGCGGCTTGCGCAGCATCTGGATGCCGTGCGCAGCGCTCATCCCGATTATCACGCCCGGCCAGTGCCTCCGTTTGGCGATGCCGCAGCCCGGCTGCTGATCATCGGCCTCGCGCCGGGACTGCATGGCGCCAACCGCACCGGCCGGCCGTTCACGGGCGACTACGCCGGTATTCTGCTGTACCAGACCCTGCACAAGTTTGGCCTTGCCAGCCACAGTGAATCGGTTGCGGTGGATGACGGATTGACGCTCTCCCATTGTCGGATCACCAACGCGGTCAAGTGCCTGCCCCCGGCGAACAAACCCGAGCCGGGTGAGGTCAAACGTTGCAACGCTTATCTCAAGGCGGAGCTGGAAGCATTCATCGCGGGGGGCGGCCAGGCCTGCCTGGCATTGGGCACAGTTGCACATCGCGCCGTCCTGATGGCGCTCGGCCAACCGGCCAAGGCATTTCCTTTCGCCCATGGCGCAAGGCATGCGCTTGCCAGTGGCCTCACGCTGTATGACAGCTATCATTGCAGCCGCTACAATACCCAGACCAGACGCCTGACAGAGCCGATGTTCGAACAGGTGTTTGCCCAAATTTGCCAGGATCTGGTCATTCAAAAATAATTTCTCCAGGAGAATGCACGATGCCTTATGTCAACATCCGGCTGGCCGGTAAACTCAGCCGCGAACAAAAGCAGCAAATCGCCCAGGAAATCACCGATACCCTGGAGCGTGTCGCGAATAAACCCAAGTCCTATACCTATATCGCCTTCGATGAGAAACCGCATGACAGCTGGGCGATTGGCGGCAAACTGTTGGGTGACGATAAATAACGCACGCCTTGTCCGAAAACAGTTTCGATGGCAAAGCTTTTGTCCTGACCCTGCCCACGCAGCCGGGCGTCTACCGCATGCTGAATGCGACCGGCGACGTGATCTACGTGGGCAAGGCGATCGACCTGCGCAAGCGAGTCGCCTCCTATTTCCAGAAATCAAACCTATCGCCGCGCATCCAGCTGATGGTGTCGCAGATCACCGCGATCGAGACGACCGTCACGCGCTCGGAAGCGGAAGCGCTGATACTGGAAAACAACCTGATCAAAAGCCTCGCCCCGCGCTATAACATCCTGTTCCGGGACGACAAATCCTATCCCTACCTGGTGCTGACCCGGCACGATTTCCCTAGGTTGGCGTTTTACCGCGGCGCGTTGGACAACCGCAATCAGTATTTCGGGCCGTTTCCCAACGCGGGCGTGATCAAGTCCAGCATCCAATTGCTGCAGAAAGTATTTCGCCTGCGCACCTGCGAAAACTCGGTATTCGACCACCGCACCCGCCCCTGTCTGCTTTACCAGATCAAGCGCTGCAGCGGGCCCTGTGTCGGCCTGGTGACACCGGAGGCATACCGGGAAGATATCAGAAGCGCCACCTTGTTCCTGCAAGGCAAGCAAATGGAAGTGCTGAAAACCATCGAGGCAAAAATGCTGCAGGCGGCCGAGGCGCAGGACTATGAACAGGCCGCAATGTTCCGCGACCAGATGCAGGCGTTGCGCAAGATCCAGGAAAAACAGTTTGTCGACAGCAGCAAGGCGTTGGATGCGGATGTGATCGCCTGCGTCGCTCAAGCGGACGGCAGCCATATCGCCGTCAACCTGGTCATGATCCGTGGTGGACGCCATCTGGGCGACAAGACATTTTTCCCGAAAAACGTGCAGGGGCACGATACCGCCGCCGTGCTGGAAGCCTTCATCGCCCAGCACTACCTCAACCGCAGCGTCCCGGCGCTGATCATCCTGGGCGAGAAAATTCAGGCAGCGTTGCTGCAAACGCTGCTATCCGAACAAGCCGGCCATAAAATCACCCTCACCACCCGGCCAGTCGGCGAGCGCCGCAAATGGCTGGACATGGCGACCCAGAACGCTCAGCTCGCGCTGCAGCAAATGCTCACCCGCCAGGCCAGCCAGGAAGAGCGCCTGCAAGCCCTGCAGGAAGCCCTCGATCTGTCCGGTCTGATGCGGATCGAATGCTTCGATATCAGTCATACCATGGGCGAGGCGACAATCGCCTCCTGCGTGGTCTACGACCAGTTTGCCATGCGCAACAACGAATACCGCCGCTACAACATCACCGGCATCACGGCGGGCGATGATTACGCCGCGATGCGCGATGTCCTGCAGCGGCGCTACGCCAAAATCGCCGCCGGTGAGGGCAAACTGCCCGACCTGATCCTGATCGATGGCGGCAAAGGGCAAGTCAACGCTGCCGCCGAAGTCATGATCGAGCTGGGTCTCAACGACATTCCGCTGATCGGTGTGGCCAAGGGCGAAGCGCGCAAACCCGGCCTCGAACAACTGGTCTATCCCCATGAAGATAGAGCCCTGCGCCTGCCAGCCGACCATCCCGGCCTGCACCTCATCCAGCAAATCCGCGACGAAGCCCACCGCTTCGCCATCCAGGGCCACCGGGCCAAACGCGCCAAAGTCCGCACCGCCTCCAACCTGGAACAAATCGCCGGCATCGGCGCCAAACGCCGCCAAAGCCTGCTGACCCGCTTCGGCGGACTCAAAGGCGTCAAAAACGCCAGCATCGAAGAATTGCAGCAAACCGAAGGCATCAGCCGCGCACTGGCGGAGAAAATATATCGGGAGTTGCGGTAGGTCTCAAAACAGTGTTTTCACTGTGAGCACAGCAGGGCAGGGCGCAACAGACTAGCCGAAATAACGGGATTTACCTGCTTTATTACACGATTACTCTGAGCGGATCCGTCATTATTCTTGTGGATTGCGGTGGAATGAAACTGCCTTCATGCCTTTTGCATACAGAGGAGATTTGAACATCGGCAGCTCGAAACGCCGAATAACCCCGTCATCGCGAGGCGCATAGCGCCGTGGCGATTCAGAATTGTTAATATTGCAAACAGCCCGAATTACTTTGCTATGCACCCGCAATGATCGAATTTGATTGGATCAGCATTTTCTTAAAGAAATTTGGCCGCCTACAAAGGTTGTTCGTGGACCTAACAGAGTCTGCTGGATGAAAGCTAAATCTGAGCATCCTCTTGAAATATAAGGATATAGAGTGAAGTTTATCGTGCTAGGTTTCATTTTTGACGTAATGTATTGCGTCATTTCGGACGTATAATTGTAGTTAGCGATCAACTAAGGAGTAATAGTGTCAGTCGGGGATTGGTTCAAAACATTCTGTGTTAACACCAAGGTGAAAAACAAAGAGTCAATATCGCGTCGCTACAAGGCAATTACAAGGCGATTGAATAGTGATTACTGGAACACCACCTCCGATACGTCTCACAGTTTGTACGTAGGTTCATACGGCAGAAACACTGCCGTGAATGGGTTCAGTGATCTGGATATGATATTTCAACTGCCATATTCGGTTTATAAAAAATATAACGAGTATGCCGGTAATGGACAATCCGCGCTGCTGCAGGAAGTAAAACGCTCTATTGAAAAAACCTACTCGACAACGAGTATAAGAGGCGATGGACAAGTAATACTTGTCCCATTTACAGACGGGTTAACCTACGAAGTCGTTCCAGGTTTTATCAATGACAACGATAGTTATACATATCCGGATGCGAACAGCGGCGGATGTTGGCGCGTTACAAATCCGAGGCCTGAGATAAACGCAATAAGAATAAGAAATGATCAATGCAATAAGAATCTAGTTTGGCTCTGCCGGATGATGCGGGTGTGGAAAAATAAGTGGGATGTCCCAATAGGTGGACTTTTGGTAGACACATTGGCTTACCAGTTTATCGAAACGTGGGAGTATAGAGATAAATCATTCATGCATTATGATTGGATGTGTAGAGATTTCTTCAACTTTATGGCCAATCAAGACAAAGAAAAAGCATATTGGAAAGCTCCCGGAAGTGGTCAATATGTCTACGGGAAGGGATTATTCCAATGGAAAGCTAGACGTTGCTGCAATATTGCCATTGAGGCATGTGAGCATGAGTCTGCAACCCCAAAACGTGAGTGGTCGGCGAAGCAAAAATGGAGAGAGGTCTTTGGAAATCAATTCCCAAGCTAAGAATACGTATCTCGAAGATCAAATTCGAGAGTGCTACGGACGAGTGGTGTATTCGCACAAGACACATGAAAAGTGTGCGGATATGCTCCTGTCGCGATTATCGCATATTAAAATCCTTCAGATAGTATTGTCAGCTCTAAGTACAGTTGGGTTTGTGTCTATTATTTTCGGAACAGGACAAGCCGGCGCTGTCGCTGGCGGATGCGTTTCGGCTCTACTTTTAGTGCTAAACGGCTACACAAAAGACTATGATTTAGGCCAAATAGCGCAGAAGCATCGGCAGACGGCAACCGATTTGTGGCTAATACGAGAAAATTACCTTTCACTTCTTACTGATATGAGATCAGATACTTACGATGAGTCTCATGTTAAAGAAAAGAGGGATGAATTGGTGGAGGAGTTACACTCTCTCTACTCTGGCGCGCCAAGCACAAATTACAAAGCCTATAGAAAAGCTCAAAAAGCACTTAAAGAATTAGAGGATCTGACGTTCTCGGACGACGAGATAGATTCCTTTTTACCGACAGGTCTTAAAAGACGCTAACAAAGCATTGCAGCGGACAAGCCGCTGAATGCGGCGTTATGCTTCTGCAGTCTGACATTCGTTGAAATGTCTAACTTAAAGAGCTAAATCAAAAATATTTATAAGGTAAGGATAATGGCGAAACTTCTTGGGAAACTAATTGGAACGATTATTAATATAGTCATGATTCCGATAGTTTTGATTTTGGCAATTCCAGTGGGGATTCTGAAAGCTCGAAGAGCTCAAAAAAGTAGGCTTCTCTTTACTAGTGCTGAGCAGGCCTTATTAGGTAAAGCTCAACGTAACTATTCAGCGAAAAAAATGCAAAAAGTGCTTGACAGGGTTTTTGTGTAAAAAAGCAAGATTACCGATACATTTGGAGTTGCCCGTCAGGGC
>NZ_FNOY01000099.1 GCF_900107165.1 Nitrosomonas halophila | reverse complement strand
TGTGAAGTGGATTGTAGGTTCGTTGATTTACATCCTACTACATTTCCGATCTTTTCTTTCTAATTCATACGTTTAGGCTTAAGTAAGTGCCATTCAGACTTGACCCCTTTCTGCTTCTGGAAACTGTTTTTCAGCGCGCATCCGCAATAGTTCGCCATGCTGCCAGTTTCCGGTGAAATGTCATGGAAGCGTTCGCCGGGCTGGTCGAGGGCAGGCGGGTCATGCTGGCAGGGCAGGGGATGGCGGGCAACACGAGTTGCTTGAAAGCCGATTCGGCCTTGCTGCCATTGAAATAGATATGCCTGATTGCGGGGTGGGTCTGGAAAAAAGTGCCAAAATCATTCGTGACCTGGCTGGCCGCAATGATGTTCGCATCCAGGCTGCCATGGCGTTCGCAGGCATGCAGGACATCCCACAGGGCGATACCGGCCGTTTGCAGCGCTTGCTTTCTCAGTGGATAGGGCGCATCGGGCGCAAACCCGAACAGTTTGGCCATGATGCGCCAGAATGCGTTCTGCCGGTGGGCGTAATATTGGCCAGCAGCGAGTGAGGCGCGGCTTGGCATGCTGCCGAGAATCAGGATCTCGGCCCGGGCGCTCTCTATCGGTGGAAAACCGTGAATACGGGCCACGCCAGATTTTTCTCCCCTTACTATTTACGCTGTATGATTTTGGCTGCTGTGTTGGGTCCCGAGGCATCGAGCATCGCTTCAACTTGGTCCGAAACCTTCACCAGAGCGCCTTGGCCGAAACCGATGTCACTCGCCTCGGCGGGGCTGCAGGCTCTCACCTGTCTGATCGCCTCCTGAACCTGTTCACAGACTGCGGCATACAGAGGGCGTACCCAGACCTGTTCATCTTCAGGAATGATGCGGCTTCTGGCTATCGGGCTTTTGACACGTCCACCGCTTTCGGTTCGGGTATAGGTGATACTGCGCTGGGTCGTGTTGTCTTCCACTTCGACCCGGTAAAGCGTTTTGCGTCCGCCAGCAAGCGGGGTTTCCTTGAGAAAGGCGTGTTCTCCTGACTGAACATAGCCCTGGGCTGCCAGTTTCTCAGAAATTTTCTCGGGTGCTGTGCTGAGCGAGATGCCCGCTATTTCCAGATTCAACCAGGCCGGCGAATTGTTCAATGCCGTCTCGGGCGCAGCGGCATCCGATGACGGGGCGTAGCATGATAAGCCGACGACCAGCAGCGACAACGACCAGAAATGGCGGTGCTGTGTGGAAAAGCTGCTCGATCCCGATGAGCAGGATGCTGCAATCGGGTTGGATATTTTAGCGATCAGTTTGTCAATCATTTTCAAAACCCTCCAGAAGTAGCGAAAGCCTTCGTCATGGCAAGCGACAGCAGGCGTGAAATCATCCGGTTCATCGGTGCACTTGCTCACCAAGAAACTGAGGATGCATTATTTCAGGTTGCATGTATCCTATCGAAAATTGCATGAGGACTTGCAGTTTCTTTCATCATATATTCGATAATTTGATGCACGGTTTTTCATTTTAAGCCTGCCAATGAAATCCACCTGCGCTGGCATGCGAACCGGTCAAGCTGAAAACAATTAAGGGGTATATTTGGCTGCTCCTCATGAGAACTTAAACCAATTTGACATTGATGCCAATTAATCATTCCATATTGATCAATAACCAAAGGGGTCGGGTTGAGTTGATTTCTTATAATTGCCAAGATAGACTGTAATCTCCCTGAATAGACAGACAATCAATCCATGGCACGCCTACCTCGTTATGTGATTCCCGGCCAGCCGCAACATGTCATCCAGCGGGGCAATAACCGCCAGGAAATATTTTGTGCGGACGAGGATTATCAATTCTTTCTGCAAAAACTTCATGCCGCCGGAAAAAAGCACAGCTGCGATATCCACGCCTATGCTCTGATGACCAATCATGTGCATTTGCTGGTGACGCCACATACCAAGGATGGCATCGGCAAACTGATGCAGATGTTGGGCCGGTATTATGTTCAGTATTTCAACCAGCGTTACAAACGGAGCGGGACCCTATGGGAGGGGCGTTATAAAGCCACACTAATAGATAGCAAACAGTATCTATTCACCTGCATGCGCTATATCGAACTGAATCCGCTGCGTGTCGGCATGGTCACGCATCCAGCGGATTATCCATGGTCAAGTTACCAGCATAACGCATTGGGACAACCCGATGCGGTGGTCACGCCGCAACGGGAATATAGACGGCTGGGCAAAACGGATGCACAACGGCAAAGTGCCTATCGGCAGATGTTCGAGATGCAGCTTGAGGAAAAAACACTTGATGAAATACGCTCGGCAACCAATAAAGCCTGGGTGCTGGGCAGTGATCCATTCAAGGCCAAAATAGCGCGGCAGCTGAAGCGTCGCGTCTCACCCGCGCCAAGGGGAGGAGATCGTAAATCGGAAGAATACCGACGGAAAGCCAATATCAAACAATTCTGACCCCTTCGATGGCTCGTACTTCATGGGATCGCACGCATTCGATTAAGTTTTCCGTATAAAGGGGACAGGTCGCTAATCAAGAAAAATAAGAGTAACGTATGGGGCTATGGCCCACAAGAATAAGAATTTACAATTCTAGACCTTATCTTTAATTTTCCTGATTCCTGATTCTTAATTCTTGGATCGCGACCAGACCCCTCCGTGCGCACGTCTCAAAGGCTCAATTATTGCTTTTTAACTCTTTGATTTAATGGGTGCCATGACTTATTGAGAAGTTACATGGCGGATGGGGGGGGAATTGGAATTTTTGGCTGGTTGGTGTTAAATACGGGCTAAATAATCGCTTTTTCGAGTCAAAAAAGTGCTTGCTGTTGTGTATCAATTTTGATACATTTCATCAATGAGTCCAATCCTTTTTGTTAAATTTTTTGCAACTGATGCCGGCAGCGAGCCTGTTAGAGAATGGTTGAAAGGACTATCTGCCCAAGACAGAAAAACGATTGGCGAAGATATTAAAACGGTGCAATTCGGTTGGCCTCTTGGTATGCCGCTAGTCGATCATCTCGAAGGCGGCATTTGGGAAGTCAGAATCAAGCTGGGCAACCGGATAGCCCGCGTTCTGTTTGTTATCGACAAACATACGATGATTTTGCTGCATGGCTTTATCAAGAAAAGTCAAAAAATACCGGAGCCAGAAATGGATTTGGCAAAACAGAGATTGAAAACATTACGAGGTAAGCAATGAACAGTCAACGCGAAGAAAATCCCCACATTGGCAGCAGCTTTGACGATTTCCTAAGCGAGGAAGCCATTCTTGACGAAGTCGCAGCGGTAGCAACCAAACGGGTCATTGCCTGGCAAATATCAGAAGGCATGTCAGCACTTAAACTCAGTAAAACGGCAATGGCCAAAAAAATGCACACCAGCAGAGCTTCCCTTAATCGGTTGCTGGATGAAGAAGATACAAGCTTAACATTGACCACCTTAGTGAGCGCTGCCGCTGCGCTCGGTAAAAAGGTAAAAATAGAGTTGGAGCCGATGTGAGCTTTGTTCGGACAATAGCATAACGGCCAGAAGTGGACCGTTGTATTGAGTCTTGTGGTGCTGTGACAATGCTTGAATCGATATCAGCCTGACAATTTAGCTATAAATACTGTAACTTCTCAATAACTCATGGCGCATTTAAAAACAATTAGTTACGCCCAATAAAATGACTTTTTATTGGATGGTGGCGTGACCATGCCCCGTAAGTCATTGATTTTTAGCATCGACCCCCAAAAAACGTCTCAAAGGCTCAATTCTGGCTTTGTAACTCTTTGATTTAATGGGTGTCATGACTTATTGAGAAGTTACTAAATGCTTGATTGCAAGACCTGACGCCTAGTTGTGCGCAATTCATAATTCTAGATCCTGTCTTTGTTATTCTTGATTCTTTGTTATCGACCTGACCGTTCGCAGTAACAGCAGTAAATCTAGCGGGTTAAAGTCCCGTCCGAGGAGTTGTCCGTACGCCTTGGTAGCATGAGGAAGCGGCGTCGTGGTAACGCGGGGTCGTAAGTTTTCACACAGCAAAAGAGCAGGCCGTAACGCAAGTGAACCTACATGTAGCCTCGTAAACGAGCTGGAGGAGCCGACCCTGTGGTCAGAAGGGGAAGGCCGTTGGATGGGTGCTGAAATAACGGAAGTGGCACCCATTGACTTCCGGGGTAGCAGGGTCGGCATGTTCTAGAAGATTTACTGCCCAGTGCTGGAGGCCCGCTGCGGTGATGGGGAGGCCATCGACTGTTGCATATAAGGAAACGAAAGTGCGGCGGGCCGCAGCGGGAGTTGGAAGGGTTCATAGTACCGTTTGAGATCAAGGGACAACATAACCCTGATTGAGGGAAGGAGCCCTACTTTGTTCATGCAACCGAAGAGTGGAGGAGAAGGGGATTGCCAAATTGCTAACCACCCCTGAAGCAGTCAGGACACTACAGAGGAAGCTTTACACCAAGGCCAAGCAAGAACCGGCCTATCGCTTCTATGCTTTATACGACAAGGTATGGCGGGCAGACATCCTCATGCATGTCTACTGCCTGGTGCGCGCCAACAAGGGAAGTTCCGGCGTTGATGGGATGAACTTCGAGGACATAGAGCAGAAGACAGGGATAGACACGTTTCTGTTGGAACTGGCCCAAGACCTGAAAAACAAAACCTACACCCCAAGTCCGGTACGGCGCGTCATGATCCCCAAGGCGGACGGCAGTCAGCGTCCGCTGGGGATACCGACCACCCGAGACCGGGTCGCCCAGATGGCGGTAAAGCTCGTTATTGAACCGATATTTGAAGCGGATTTCTGTCCGAACTCCTATGGATTCCGGCCAAAGAAATCTGCCCATGGTGCGGTTGATGAAATAGCGGCAGCACTTCATCAAGGGTACACACGAGTCATCGATGCCGACCTGTCAAAGTATTTTGACAGCATTCCTCACGCCAAGCTGTTGGCCGTGGTGGCCGAGCGGATTGTAGATGGTGCAATTTTACACATCATCAAACTATGGCTCAAAGCACCCGTCATCGGAGAGGATAAGGACGGCACCAGGAAAAATGTGGGTGGTGGCAAAACCAACAGTAAAGGGACGCCGCAGGGCGGCGTCATCTCGCCGTTACTGTCAAACTGCTACCTACACCTGCTTGATCGGATATGGGAGAGACATCAACTACACCAGAAACTGGAGGCGCAAATCGTCCGATATGCGGACGATTTTGTTGTGCTGTGTGCGGGCAAAAGTTATACGCATGCCTGTCCGGCACCGAAATCTCTAGTAAAAATCAGAGATCGTATAACGCAATTGACGGCACGGGAGCGCACACTGATACCGTTGAGCGATATTGTCGGGAGCGTGAACGCCAGTTTGCGTGGGTGGGCTAACTACTTCCATTATCGCAATTCAAGTAGTGCGCTGGGAAAGGTGAAAGTGCATGCAGAAGAGCGCTTGCGCATACACCTGATGAATCGGCACAAGATCAAAGATCGTAGGATTGGCCTTGGTCGTTTCCCTAGTCAGCAGCTTTATATGAAATATGGGCTATACAAGGTTCCGACAACGGCAGGCTGGAAGTCGGCGCATGCCTAGTGAGAAGAGCATCGGAAAGCCGTGTGCGGGAAAACTGCATGCACGGTTTGATGAGGAAGGGCTGGTGAGGTTGCCTATGGAATGGCTATTGAGGCACCGCCAAACGAAAGGGGCGGAAACAGATAAGCAAGTCCTAATGGCAATCAAAACCAGTCCTTTACTCTACCCTTCGTGCGCGTATGGCCTATTGGCGTCAGTGGCGAAGGCCACGCACCAAGGTAAGAAACCTGATGAAGCTCGGCGTACACGTCAGAGCAGCGGTGGCATGTGGCATCACCAGCAAAGGCCCATGGCGTAGTTCGAAAACTCCAGGGATACAACAGGCATTATCCAATGCTTACCTAAAATCTCAGGGACTTTATGCGCTGCGCGATGGATGGATCAAGCTTCACCATTCCAAGTGAAACGCCCTGTGCGGAGCCGCATGCAGGGTGTTGTGGTAGCTGAGGGTTAGATACCCTCAGCTACCCGATTATGTGATGAATCTCGCATACTTCATTGCCCATAAATTACTTGGGATGTATCAAACTCATTTCCATTTTCATCACGCCACAACAGGAAAGAAAGCAGGGGTCAGGTCGCTAATAAAGAAAAACAAGAGTAGCGTACGTGGCTGTAGCCCATAAGAGTAAGAATTCACAATTCTAAGCCTTATCTTTATTTTTCTTGATTCCTGATTCTTGATTCTTTGATCGTGACCTGACCCCTTTGTGCGTTACCGGTTGTAGCGGTAGGTGTTCGCAAGCTGAAGTTCGGGCTCAAGCCAAAACTTCGCTTCACCTTCTCCGGACACCACATCAGCCCTGTGCGGAGCCGCGTGCAGGGTGCCGTGGGGGTTGAGGGTTAGATATCCTCATCTACCCGATTATAACTTGCCTCAAGTGTGGCATATTGCTACAATTGAGGCGACTCAACTCAGGAGGTACAAATGGCCACGAGCAGCATTCGCTTAGATCAAAATCTAATTGAAAAAGCCACTATTATAGCCAAAGCGCTTAATCGAACCCCGCCCAAACAAATAGAACATTGGGCAAAAATCGGCGAGATAATGGAAGATAACCCTGATTTACCCTACGAATTTGTAAGGCAAGCCATCATCGCGCAGGCAGAGCGGGACGCCGGAAAGCTGGAGGCCTACGATTTTGGTTAAAGCCACGAGTGTATTACAGACCCCTACGTTCAAGAAAGCGGTAAAGAAACTCAAGCCCAACCAGAAAAAAGACCTTGATTTGGCCGTTAAGGACCTAATGGCCGACCCCAACATTGGCAAGCAGAAAAAAGGAGATCTGGCCTTTCTGCGAGTCCATAAGTTCAAGATGAACAAGCAATTGATTCTGCTGGGTTACAGTTTTGATGATGGTGCCCTTGTCCTTGAACTGATGGCCCTGGGCTCACACGAAAACTTCTTCCGCGATATCAAGCGGAAGAAGTGACGGTTGTACCGCACCCCATCGTATAAAGGGGCCAGGTCGCTAATCAAGAAAAACAAGAGTAGCGTACGTGGCTGTAGCCCATAAGAGTAAGAATTCACAATTCTAGGCCTTATCTTTATTTTTCGGCTCCTCGGCAGAATTTGTGGGTAACCGAAAGCGCCTTTTGTAAGACCATGGCCGGTGATAGTGGAGCACCCCGCCCAATCTCTGAGAAGATGA